>DAHVAB010000016.1:5091-15353 GCA_027314825.1 Solirubrobacterales bacterium | reverse complement strand
GTGCCGGGCGGCATGGTGGCCCGCAGGGTCGTGCTGCCCGGCGGCGCCCGCGTCGATCGACCGCCAACGCTAGCGCCGCAGCAGAATCACCAGCTCGCTGCGCTGGCGTTCGGAGAGCCCGCCGATCGTCTTGCTCGGCGAGATCCGGCAGTGGGCGAGCACCTTGTTGACCTTCACCCGCCCGTAACGGGGAACGGCCAGCAGCAGGTCGAACACCTTGGCCGTGTAGATGCAGCCGGGCGGGTCGAGCAGGAGCTTGTCGATCGAGATTCGTCCGGCCTTCAGCTCGCGCTTGATCTGCGCTCGCTCGGTGCGAATGTGGTTCGCCCGGGCCAGCGCGTCCATCCGCTGGACGTGAGACCGGTTCAGCGCGTCCCGTCCCACGGCCCCTTCGGCAATGCTCGCCGTCTGCGCGGTGCTAACCGGGGCCGCCGTGTCGGTCGCAATCGCCATGGCTCGCGGGCAGTCTACACGGACGCAGCCCGCGGGAGAAGCCAGCGCAGTGAATTTCTCTCAAGGTGAGGTACAGCGTTACCCACGTAGAGGTACGTCTATGGTGAGGCCACCGGCTCCCGCAGCTGCGCGGCGATCTGCGCCGCGACCGTCGGATCGCGAAAGCTCTCGGTGCCCACGGCAACGATGTCCGCGCCCGCCGCGATCATCTCGCGCGCGTGCTCGGCGCACTGGATGCCGCCCATCCCGACGATGGGGATGCTCACGCGCGCGGCCACAGCGGCGACCTGGGCCAGGGCGACCGCGCGGATCGCCGGGCCGGAGAGTCCGCCGGTGCCGCCGCCAAGCCAGGGACGGCGATCGCCGGGGCGCAACGCCGCGGCACGCAGCGTATTGATCAGCGAGACCGCGTCGGCTCCGCCGTCCTGCGCCGCCTGGGCGCACGCCGGCACGTCGGCCGCGTTGGGCGTCAGCTTCACGATCAACGGCTTGCCCGTCCGCCGGCGCACCGCGCGGGTCACGCCGTGAAGCTGCTCGGGGTCCGAGCCGATGTCGAGGCCGGTCTTCACATTCGGACAGGAGACGTTCAGCTCGATCGCCGCTATCTGCGGCCGCGTCTCGCACGCGCCGGCGAGCTCTGCGAGCTCCTCCGCGGTCGAGCCCATCACGTTGGTGATGAGTGGCACCGGCAGGCGCGCCAGGCGCGGCAGATCCTCGGCCAGGTAGGCGTCGAGTCCCCGGTTCGGCAGACCGATCGAGTTGATCAGCCCGGCCGGCGCCTCCCACAGGCGCGGCGGCGGGTTGCCCTCCCGTGCGCGCAGCGTGATCGTCTTGGAGACGTATGCGGAGAATGGGAACAGCTCGATCAGCTCCGTGCCGAACACGCGCTCGGCGGCGATCGCGTCGAAGGTGCCGGACCCGTTGATCACCGGGTGGGCCAGCTGCATCCCGCAGAGCTCGACGCTCACTGTCCCCCTCCACCGGGCACGCTCGCAAGCTCTGCGGCGTCGACCACCGGGCCATCGACGCACACTCGCAGGTACCCACCGCCGCGCCTGGGCACCACGCAGCCATAGCAGGCTCCGAAGCCGCAGGCCATGCTCGCCTCCAGGGCCAGCTCGGCCGGCACCCGCTCGCGCTCGCAGATCGACCTGACCGCCTCCAGCATTGCTGGTGGCCCGCAGGCGCGCACGACCGCATCCGTCCCGCGCGCCAGCTCGGCGTGGAGCAGATCGGTGACGCGACCGGCATGCCCGACCGAGCCGTCGTCGGTGGCGATCGAGGCCGCACCCAGCAGCGAGGCCCCCTGTGCGTGCGCGCCGCTGCGAAAGCCGGCGAGGACCGTGAGCGCCTCGCAGCGCCGCTCGCCACCGGCCGGGAGCCCGGACGCTCCGGGCGTGCTCGGCTGCGGAGAGCCGCCGGTGCCCTGCGGCGGCGACTCGCCACGCGCCGAGAGCGGCTCCCGCGCCTGCACGAGCAGGGTCAGCGCCGCGATCCCGATGCCGCCGCCGACCAGGATCGTCCGGCGCCCGTGAAGCGGCGGGTCGGAGAAGCCCCGTCCGAGCGGTCCGAGCACCCACAGCCGGTCCCCCTCCGAGAGCTCGCAGAGGCGGTGCGTTCCCGGGCCGACGTCCTCCAGCAGGAAGGCCGTCTCGCCGGCCGGGGAGGTGAGCGCGATCGAGAACGCCCGCGGAAGGTAGGGACGCTCGCCGGCTCCTCCACCCCACCGCTCGGCGGCGGCGATCATCGCGAACTGCCCGGCACGCGGCGCAGGCGCCTCCGGGTCGGCTGCCCACAGCAGCCGGTAGGCGCCGATCGACTCGTTGCGCGTCACCGTGGCCAGCCGCCGGCCGAACGGGGCCAGCGTGCGATCGGGGGCAGCTGGCTGCGGGTCCGGGGTCGCGCCACCCTCCTGCTGTACGAGTGCAGCTCCGGCGCTCACCTCAGCTGCGCCCGCTCGGGGGCGGGGGCCGCCCCTGTGACCAGGGCCGGCGAGCCGTCGTCGGCGCTCCCGGCATCCAGCGGGCTCAGCAGCTCCTGCAGGCAGAGCACGTCGGGCGCCCCGGAGCTGTTCGCCCGCGCGATCGCGCGGGCGGCGGAGACGCCGGCGGCGAGCGTGGTCAGGCAGGGGATGCCGCGGCTCACCGCCGCATGGCGGATCTCCCAGCCGTCGCTGCGCGCGCCGGAGCCGGTCGGCGTGTTCACCACTATGTCCACCTCTCCCCGCCCTATCCACTCCAGCACGTTCGGGGAGCCGTCGGCGATCTTATTCAGCGCGGTCACCGGTACGCCCATCCGTGCGATCGCCTCCGCCGTCCCCCGCGTGGCCAGGATCGCGAATCCGGCGTCGTGCAGGATCTGTGCGATCGCGAAGGCGCCCGGCTTGTCGGAGTCGGTGACCGAGATGAAGGCCGTGCCGCCCGAGGGCAGCGGCACCCCGGCGGCCGCCTGAGCCTTCGCGAACGCGGTCGGGAAGTCGCGGGCGATGCCCATCACCTCGCCGGTCGATCGCATCTCCGGGCCGAGCAGCGCATCCACACCGTCGAAGCGGTCGAACGGCATCACCGCCTCCTTGACCGAGACGTGATCGCCGAAGCCGAGCCCTTCCCGCTCGCGCGGCAGGCCCAGCTCGGCGATCCGCTGCCCGAGCATGATCCTGCAGGCCAGCTTGGCCAGCGGCGCTCCCACCGCCTTTGAGACGAAGGGCACGGTGCGCGAGGCGCGAGGGTTGGCCTCGATCACATGCAGGCGGCCATGGTGGATCGCATACTGCACGTTGATCAGCCCGAGCACCCCGATCTCCAGCGCTATCGCGCGGGTGGCGTCGCGGATCTGCTGGAGCATCTCCTCCCCGAGCGAGTGCGGCGGCAGCACGCAGGCGCTGTCGCCCGAATGCACCCCCGCCTCCTCGACGTGCTGCATGATCCCGCCGATCCACACCTCCTCCCCGTCGCAGAGCGCATCCACGTCCACCTCCACCGCGTTCTCCAGGAAGCGGTCGAGGTAGATCGTGTTGGCAGACGTCCCCTCGCCATCGCCCTCGCCATCGCTGCCGACCTCGCGGCGCAGGTAGGCGGCCAGCCCCTCGGGCGAGTAGACGATCTCCATCGCCCTGCCGCCCAGCACGTAGGAGGGCCTGACCAGCAGCGGATAGCCGACATCCTCGGCCCGCCGCAGAGCCTCCGCCGGACCGTTCGCGGTCGCATAGGGCGGCGCCCTGTGGCCGAGCCTGTCGAGCAGCGCGCCGAAGCGGCCGCGATCCTCCGCCAGGTCTATCGCCTCGACCCCGGTGCCGAGCAGCGGCACGCCCGCCTGCGCCAGCCCGGCCGCGAGCCGCAGCGGGGTCTGCCCGCCGAACTGGACGATCACGCCTGCCAGCTCGCCCATCGAGCGCTCCAGCTCGATGACGCCGAGCACATCGTCCAGGGTGAGCGGCTCGAAGTAGAGCCTGTCTGAGGTGTCGTAGTCGGTGGACACCGTCTCCGGGTTGCAGTTGATCATCACCGCTTCGGCGCCCATCTCCTTGACCGTCATCGCGGCGTGCACGCAGCAGTAGTCGAACTCGATCCCCTGGCCGATCCGGTTGGGTCCCGCGCCGAGGATCACGACTGCGGGCCGCTCCCCCCTGTGCACCTCCTCGGCGGGCGCGGCGCCGGCTCCGTCGCTCACGCGCTCGAAGCTGGAGTAGTGGTAGGGCGTCCGGGCCGGGAACTCCGCGGCGCACGTATCCACCGACTTGAACGTCCGCCGCCCCCGCTCGGCTGCCTGCGGGTCGACGGCCAGCACCCGCATCTCGTGCAGGAACCACGGGTCGATCGAGGTGCGCTCGTGGATCTCATCCACGCCCGTGCCGCGTCGCAGCAGCTCCATGATCGTCTCGAAGCGGTCCGGCGAGGGGAGCCGGAGATCCTCCAGCAGGCGCGCGTCGTCCACGCCCTTCAAGCTCGGCAGCTTGTCGAGCTCACGGGAGCGCATCGCCTTCGCGAAGGCCTGAGAGAAGGTGCGCCCGATCGCCATCGCCTCCCCCACCGACTTCATGTGGGTGGAGAGGGTCTGGTCGCTGCCGGGGAACTTCTCGAAGGCGAACCGCGGCCACTTAACCACCACGTAGTCGAGGCTCGGCTCGAAGCTGGCCGGGGTAAGCCCGGTGATGTCGTTGTCGATCTCCTCCAGCAGGTAGCCGACGGCGAGTCGGGCAGCGATCTTCGCGATCGGGAAGCCGGTCGCCTTGGAGGCCAACGCAGAGGAGCGCGAGACGCGCGGGTTCATCTCGATGACGAGGATCTCCTCGGTCTGCGGATTGACGGCGAACTGGACGTTCGAGCCGCCCGTCTCGACGCCCACAGCCCGCATCACCGCGATCGCCTGGTCGCGGATCCGCTGGTAGAGGGCGTCGGTGAGCGTCTGCTGCGGGGCGACGGTCACCGAGTCTCCGGTGTGCACTCCCATCGGGTCGATGTTCTCGATCGAGCAGACGATCACGACGTTGTCCGCCCGGTCGCGCATGACCTCCAGCTCGAACTCGCCCCAGCCGAGCACCGACTGGTCGAGCAGGATCTGCCCGATCGGCGAGGCGGCGAGGCCGCGATCCACGATCTGCTCGAACTCGGCGCGCGTGCGTGCGATCCCGCCGCCGCGTCCGCCGACCGTGTAGGCGGGGCGGACGATGCAGGGCAGCCCCAGCTCCCCGAGCGCCCGCTCGGCCTCCGCCGCAGTGCGCGCGATCGCGCTGGCCGGCATCTTCAGCCCGGCTCTCTGCATCGTCTCCCGGAAGAGCTCCCGGTCCTCCGCGCAGGCGATCGCGTCGTAGTCGGCGCCGATCAGCTCGACCGAGAAGCGTGCGAGCGTGCCATCGTCCTTCAGCGCCTTGGCGAGGTTCAGCGCCGTCTGGCCGCCGAGCGTCGGCAGCAGCGCGTCCGGCCGGGTCTGCTCGATCACCTTGGCGACCGGCCCCGGCAGCAGCGGCTCGATGTAGGTCATCTCGGCGATCTCGGGGTCGGTCATGATCGTCGCCGGATTGGAGTTGACGAGCACGATCTCGTAGCCCTCCTGGCGCAGGACCCTGCAGGCCTGCACCCCGGAGTAGTCGAACTCGGCCGCCTGCCCGATCACGATCGGGCCCGATCCGAGGATCAGGATCCGCTTGATGTCATCGCGCCTGGGCACCGCTCACCCCCTTGGCCTCGCTGGAGCCGGCAGGCGGCTGCCCAGCCTGGATGGCCTCGCTGGAGCCGGCGGGCGGCTGCCCAGCCTGGATGCTTGTGAGGAAGCGGTCGAAGAGGTGGGTGCTGTCGTGCGGACCCGGCCCGGCCTCCGGGTGATACTGGACGCTGGCGCCCGGCACATCCAGCAGCTGCAGGCCCTCCACGGTGCGGTCATAGAGGTTCACGTGGGAGAGCAGCGCGGCGCCGAAGTCGGTCTCCCAGCGCACCGGCTCATCGTGCTCGATCCGCTGCTCGCCGCCGGGGCCGAGCACCGCGAAGCCGTGGTTCTGGGAGGTGATCTCCACGCGCCCGGTCGCCAGATCCTTGACCGGGTGGTTGGCGCCACGATGGCCGAACGGGAGCTTGAACGTAGAGAGGCCGAGCGCCCTGCAGAGCATCTGGTGGCCGAGGCAGATCCCCCACACCGGCTTGACGCCGAGCAGCTGCCTGACCGTCTCCACCACATATTGCAGCGCCGCCGGGTCGCCGGGGCCGTTGGCCAGCAGCACCGCGTCCGGGTCGCCCGCGAGCAGCTCCCCGGCCGAGCTCGTGCACGGGTGCAGTCGCACGCGGGCGCCGCGGTCGAGCAGGTTGCGCACGATCGAAGCCTTCACCCCCGTGTCCAGCACGGCGATCAGCGGGCCTTCCCCATCGCCCAGCTCACTGACCCCGTCCGGGGTGACCACCCGCGCCAGGTCGCGTCCGCTCATCGGCTGCTCGGCCTGCAGGAGCTCCATCGCCTTGGCCGGAGCCAGCGATGCTTCGAAGACGCCTCCGCGCATCGAGCCGGCCTCGCGGATGTGCCTCACGAGCGCTCGCGTGTCGACCCCGGTGATCGCCGGTATCCCGCAGTCGGTCAGCCACGACAGCCATCCCCTCTCGGCACCCGGAGCGTCCTCGCGATCGCAGGCCTCGCGCATGATCGCCGCGCGAGCCCAGACGCGCTGGGACTCCATCGCCTGGGCGCTCACCCCGTAGTTGCCGATGTGCGGGTAGGTGAAGGTCAAGAGCTGCCCGGCGAAGGAGGGGTCGCTCATCGACTCCTGATAGCCGGACATGCCGGTGGTGAACACCACCTCGCCGACCGCGTGGCCCTTGGCGGCGCACGCGCAGCCATCCAGGCGGGTGCCGTCCTCCAGCAGGACATATGCGTCTCTGCTGTTCATCGGGCCGGTCGCCTCCTGGGCGCTCGCGAGCTGCATCTGCGGCAGGCCATCAGATGATCAGCCTCTGCACGGACTTGAACTCCGGGGTGCCGGCGCGCTCCAGCAGCTCGAAGAGCGCGGCCTCGACCGTGCTTATAGCGGCGCCCGCCTGGCGCATGCGCGCGAGCCCCAGCTCGTGATCGCGGGGATGGCGAGAGCCGGTGGCGTCGGCGATCACGTGCACCTCGACGCCTGCGGCCAGCAGGTCGTGCACGGTCTGGGATACGCAGACGTGAGTCTCGATGCCGCAGAGGATCGCCTGGCTTGCGCCCTGAAGGTCGAACCCGTCGGCCCGGGCGGCCGAGAAGACCGTCTTCTCCAGGACGGGCTGCTCGGCGAGGCCGAGCTCCGGCACGGTGTGGCCGAGCCCCTTCGGGTACTGCTCGCTGAGAAGCACGGGCACCTGCAGGATCCGCGCGCCCTCGATGAGCCGGGCGGCGCGATCGGCGACCGCGGCGAAGCACTCATAGGAGCGAAATCCCTCCTGCACATCGACGACGATCAGCGCGGCGTCGGCCGCTCGCAGCAGGCTCATGCTCCCACCACCGAGAAGGCCCGACGGCGGTAGGCGATCGACCCGGCCGCAACCGTCATCAGCACCGTCGCGCTCAGCTGCCTGCCGGCGAAGCAGCAGTTCTCCGAGCGGCTCTCGAACCCCTGCTCGCCAGGCACCCAGGCGCCATCCAGGTCGACGAGCACGAGGTTCGCGGGCTCGTCGGCCGCGATCGTGTGGGTCGGCAGGCCGAACAGCGCGGCGCCGGCGGTCATCCGCTCCACGAGCAGCGGCAGGCCGATCAGGCCGGGAACGACCAGATGCGTGTAGAGCGCCGAGAAGGCCGTCTCCAGCCCGGTCGTCCCCATCGGAGCCTGCTCGAAGGGCAGCTCCTTCTCCTCACGTGCGTGCGGCGCATGGTCGGTGGCCACGCAGTCGATCACCCCTGAGCGCAGCGCATCCACGATCGCCAGCCGGTCGCTCTCGCTGCCCAACGGCGGGTTCATCTTCATCCTCGTATCGAGCGGCCGCACGGCCTCTTCGGTGAGCAGCAGGTGGTGCGGCGTAGCCTCCGCGCTCACGGCCCCCCCACGCTCCTTGGCGGCCGCCACCGCCTCGACGGATGCGGCGGCGCTGAGATGCTGGAAGTGCACCCGTCCCCGCTCGTAGATCGCCAGCTCAGCGTCACGGGCCACCATCGTCGACTCGCTGATGCTGGGGATCCCGGAGAGGCCGAGCGCGGCCGATATCGGCCCCTCGCGCATGCTGCCGCCGGCGGAGAGCGACGGGTCCTCCTCGTGCAGGGCGAGCACGCCGCCGCAGAGCCGTTGATATTGCAGGGCCTTGCGCAGCATCCCGGCGCTGGCCACCGGCCGGCCGTCGTCGGTGAACGCGAGCACGCCCTCCTGGCGAAGCTCGGCCATCTCTGTCAGCTCGCCGCCCTGCAGGCCCCGCGTGATCGCAGCGGTGAAGCCGACCGGGACCCGCGCCTCGCGCAGCGCCGTGTCGCGCAGCGAGCGCAGGAGCGCCGCCGAGTCGATCACCGGGTCGGTGTTCGGCATCGCGATCACCGCGCCGAAGCCGCCGGCGGCCGCCGCCCTGGTGCCGGTCTCCATGTCCTCCTTGTGCTCCTGGCCCGGTGAGCGCAGGTGCACGTGCGGGTCGAAGAAGGCGGGCAGCAGGTGGCGGCCCTCGCCCTCCACCAGCTCGCAGCGCCGATCCGGCCCGTCGGTATCGCTCAGCGTGCCGGGCTCCGCCAGCTCGGCGATCACGCCCCCGCACACCCGCACGTCCAGGCGGCGGTCGATCCCGGCGCGCGGGTCGAGGACGTGCACGTCGCTGAAGAGGACCTCGCAGGGCTGCGTCGGGCGCCCGACCAAGGCCGGCGCGGAATCGAAGCGCTCGCTCATGCCGGCTGCGGCTCCGGTGCAGGACGCAGGGAGGGCTTCTCGGCGGGACGCGCGCCGGAGAGCAGCTCGTAGAGGACCGCCATCCGCACGACCACCCCCGCTTCCACCTGCGCGGCGATCAGCGAGCGCGGCGATTCGACTATCTCGCCGGCGAGCTCCACGCCGCGGTTCACGGGGCCGGGGTGCATGAGCAGCTGGCGCGGGCGCAGGCGTCGCGAGTTGATCTGGTACCACGCCGCATACTCGCGCCGCGACGGCACGAGCGAATCGGTCATCCGCTCCAATTGCATCCGCAGCGCGTAGACCACGTCGGCGCGGTGCATCTCCTGGAGGGTGTAGCGGACCTCGCATCCCATCGCCTCGATATCGCGCGGGATCAGCGTGGGCGGCCCGGCGACCGTCACCTTCGCGCCCATCCTCTGCAGCGCGATGATGTTCGAGCGGGCGACCCGCGAGTGCGCCACGTCGCCGACTATCCACACCTGCATTCCGTCGAGCGCGCCGAGCCGGCGGCGCAGGGTGTAGACGTCCAGGAGCGCCTGCGTCGGATGCTCGTGCTTGCCGTCGCCGGCATTCACCACCGCGGCGTTGCACCAGCGCGAGACCAGCTCGGCCGAGCCGACCCACGGCGTGCGGATCACGATCACGTCGGGACGGTGGGCGGAGAGCGTGAGCACCGTGTCCTTCAGCGACTCGCCCTTCTCCACGCTCGAGCCGCCGGCTGCGAAGTTCACGACATCGGCGGACAGCCGCTTGGCGGCCAGCTCGAAGGAGGAGCGGGTGCGGGTAGAGGACTCATAGAACAGGTTCAGGACCATCCGCCCGCGCAGTGCCGGCACCTTCTTGATCTCACGGTCGGCGACCTCGGCGAAGCGCTCCGCCTGGCTGACGATCCGCTCGATCGCGGCACGGTCGAGATCCTCGATCGAGAGCAGGTGGCTCATGCTCATGCGCCGACCGCCACCGTGGCCCTGGCGATCGCCACCTCATCGGCCCCGTCGAGCTCGCTGACGCGGACCATCACCCGCTCCGCGCGTGAGGTGGGCAGGTTCTTTCCCACATAGTCGGGCCTGATCGGCAGCTCGCGGTGGCCGCGATCGACCATCACGGCGAGCTGCACCCGCTGGGGACGGCCATAGTCGAAGAGGGCGTCGATCGCGGCGCGCACCGTGCGGCCCGTGTAGAGGACGTCGTCGACTATGACGACGGTGCGTCCCGTGATGTCGAAGTCGATGTGCGAGGCATGGACGGTCGGGGCCTGCGCGCGCTGGAGCACGTCGTCGCGGTAGAAGCCGATGTCCAGGTCGCCGAGCGGGACATCCACCGGCAGCATCCCGTCGAGCAGCGCCTTGATCCGCCGTCCGAGCGCGGCTCCGCGACGATGGATGCCGACCACGGCCAGCCGCTGCGGCTCAGGGTTGCCCTCTGCGATCTCGTGGGCGACTCGCAGCAGCGACCGCCTTATGTCCTCCTCGTGGAGGACGACCTTCTCGTCCAT
>DAHVAB010000016.1:0-5081 GCA_027314825.1 Solirubrobacterales bacterium | reverse complement strand
CTTCTTCCTTCCTGGTCTCTCGGGACCGGATTAAAGGATCTCGCTGAATCTATCAGGCAGGGTCGACGGATCGAGACGCGCGAGGGGCGGCTCCGGCCCCCTGCCCGCGCCGGAGCAGCTGCGGCTCACCCCGCTCCGGAAAGGGCACCTCGATCGTGTCGAAGTCGCGCGGCGCCTCGGTCGCCGCGAAGAGGAGCCGGGCCTGCTCGCGCAGCTCGCCGCCGGCGTAGCGGGTGGAGATGTGCGTGAGCGCGAGCATCCTCACCTCGGCGCCTCGGGCGAGCTCGGCGGCCTGCGGCGCGGTCGAGTGCAGAGTCTGGCGTGCCCGCTCGGCCTCCTCCTCGGCGAACGTCGACTCGTGGATGAGCACGTCGGCCGCGTGCGCCGCGACCAGAACCGCCTCGCACGGCGCCGTGTCTCCGCTCAGCACGATCTTGCGACCCTCCCGCCGCGGGCCCATCACCTGATCCGGATGCACCCCCTCCACGACCTCCCCACGCTGGAGGCGCCCGAAGTCCGGGCCGGGCCTGACGCCGAGCCGCTCGGCCAGCTCCGCATCCAGGTGCCCGGGGCGGGCGTCCTCCGCGAGCACATACCCGTAGGCGACATTGGTGCGGTGGCGGACCGGGATGCTGGCCACCGCGTAACCGTCGCGCGCGATCGTCTCCGCCGGCCCCATCTCGACGATCTCCAGCTCGTACGGCAGCCGCCCGTAGATGAAGCGGACCGCGCCCATGATCTCCTTCAGGCCGGGCGGGCCATACACGCTCAATGGTCGCTCCCGTTCGCGCAGCGCGAAGGACTTCAGCATCCCGGGCAGGCCCAGCCAGTGGTCGGCGTGGAAGTGGGTTATGAGCACGCAGTCCAGGTCGACCAGGCCGATCGAGCGCACGAGCTGGCGCTGAGTGCCTTCGCCGCAGTCGAAGAGCAGCTGCTCGCCGCCGCGGCGGATGAGCGTGGCGGGCAGGCCGCGGCGGGCGCTCGGAGTGGAGCCGCCGGTGCCGACGAAGAAGATCGAGAGGTCCATGCTCGCAACGGTATACGGATGCCGGCTGGCGGCGCCCGACCGCGGGCAGGCGGCTGCAGGCCGCCGCGCCCGGCCGGCCGGCCGGCATCGCCGCTAAGCTCCCTCCCACGCGCCGATCGCGGCGCGCCTGCGCCCGTAGCTCAGTGGATAGAGCGTCCGCCTCCGGAGCGGAAGGTCGCGTGTTCGAATCACGCCGGGCGCGCTCCTAAAAGCCCTGCTAACGCGGGGTTTTTTCGTGCCCTACGCCGCGTGACGCAGCAGCACTGAGGGGTCTAGATCGGCTCGTCTGCCAATATCTGCCGATTGGTGGCCCTCCACGAGCGCTTTCAGGCGCTCCGCGTCCTGCTCATCACGACGCATCGCATGGGCGTAGATCTGCAGCGCCAGCTCCGGCGTCGTATGCCCCATCTCGGCCATCACCACGGCCGGGTTCTCCCCGACCGCGTAGAGCACGCTGGCGAACGTCCTACGGCAGCCGTGCGGGGTCAGGTGAGGCAGCGGTGCGCCCCCCTCCTTGACGAGCCTCTCGCTCGCCTTCTGCACGGCGGGCGTGAGGATGCGGTTGCGGATGTTCGACGGGTTCACGGGGCGTCCGGCCGGCGTGGCGAACACGTAGGCGTCCGGCTGCGCGTCTGCCG
Organism: Solirubrobacterales bacterium; assembly: GCA_027314825.1. GTDB lineage: Bacteria > Actinomycetota > Thermoleophilia > Solirubrobacterales > Solirubrobacteraceae > Palsa-744. The sequence goes on along the minus strand of DAHVAB010000016.1, from coordinate 3,416 downwards.
GCTTGATCGACAGGAGCGTGTCCCGTAGCGCGCCGCGGATCTTCACGCGACGGACGCCGGCATCCGTCTTCGCCCGGCCGACGGTCAACCAGCCGCCCGCGAGGTCGACGTTGCGCCAGCGGAGCTCGCACAGCTCGCCGACGCGCAGGCCGGCGAAGATCAGAACGGCCAGGAGAGCCCGCCTGCGGACGTGCTCACGCCCTTTCCGCGCTTCGGCGTCCATCTGAGCCGCCGCGTCGAGCAGAGCGCTTATCTGCTGCTCGCTGTCCAGGTAGCCGCGCTGCGGTGCGCGTTCCTTGACCCGCCGGCTGCGCCCCTTCGCCGGGTTTCGGTCGATCAGCCCGCGCTCGACGGCCGTCTCGAGGATCGTGGAGAGCGTGATCAGCGTCATGTTGATGCACCGGGGCGACAGCGGATCATCCTCGGCGAGCTTGGAGGCGATGTAGCGCTCCACCGTGTCGAATGTGATCTCGTCGAGCCGGTAGTTCGGCTTGGGGTTCTCGCCGACACCCGTGAAGTACGGGAGCAGGTGCTTTTCGAGGCGCCACTTGTAGTCCACGACCGTCTTGTGCGCCCACCGCCCTTCGTTGCGCGTCCACCATTCCTCTGCGAACTCGTGGAAGGTCGGCACCGGCTCCGGCTCCGGCGCGGCCTCGACGGCTCGCGCCGGCTGCCAGGTGCCGCGCTCCACGTCGGCGAGTACGTGGCGCAGCTCTCGCTCCGCTTCTGCGGCGCTCAGGGCGCCGAGAGACACGTAGCGGCGCTTCCCGTAAGCGGTGAACCGGAGAGCCCTGTAGGTGCGGCCGTCGCGGCCCTCGTGCTCCACGACGGCTCCCGTCGGCGTGCGTGCCATCACTCGCCCCCTTCCCGGCGGATGTAGTCGCGCAGCGCGACGCGCATCTCGGCGCTCAGGCTGCGCTCGTGCTTCACGGCCACCTGCCGCACCTGCTCGACCAGCTCCCACGGGAGCCGGACGGTCGTGGTGCCGTGCTTCGTTGGGTCCTGCTTCGTAGTCGGCATGTCTACAGTATAGCGCACCTGCGTAGGCGCGCTATCTGCGGCACCGCTCGCGCACGATCTGCCGCACTTCCTCGTCGTGCTCGACCTCTTCCCGGTGCTCCCGTAGGAGCCGCTGCCGCTGCTGCTGACGCCATGCGCCGTTGACCAGGAGCGTGGCGACCGCAGCCAGCACGATCGCCACGCCCTCGGGCAGGCCGGTGAGCAGCGACAGCAGGAAGCCGAACAGCAGCCACATCACGGCCACGCGGCCGGCGCCTGCGAGAAAGCCGCTCACGCGGCCTCGGCCAGCGCGGGCATTGCGAGCGACTCAGCGAGCGACTCGGCGTGTTGGATCGCCACGACGCGACCGTTAAGACGCTCCGACGGGCACTCCTCCAGGGTGCCTCGTGCCGCATCCACGCAGATGCGGACGCTCTTGGCGACCGCCTCCCGGTCCTTCGGCAGCCTGACGCTCCGCACGTCCTCCTCCTGTAGGTCCCGGAGCAGGCCGCCCAGCCGGTTCAGATGCTCGATCTGCGCGAGGTTGTCCGCGATGAACTCGAACTCGTCGCCCTCCACGATCGTCGTGAATCCGATCTGCGGCTCCCACCGGCCGCATGTGGTCTCCTTGATCCAGTCGCAGACCACGTCAGTGAGCACAGCCCGCACGTAGCGGTTCTCCAGCTCGACGGTCGTGCTGGCCGGCTCCTCCTCCTCGGCGAGCACCCGGTCTGCGCTTTCGATCGCAAGCATCGCCTCTTCGGCTGCCGTCACACGCGCCCGTTCCTTGGCCGCGTGCGAGACGTTGCCGATCCGCTCGGCGTCCTCCAGCGCGTCTTGCGCGTAGCCGAGCTCCGTTCTCAACGCTCGCAGCGCGGTCTGGACGGTGCCGCCCGTGTCGAGCTTCACCCACTCCCTGGGCATGATCCAGCCGGCGCGGCTTAGCAGGTGCGCGGTCTGCGCGGCTCGCGAGACCGCAGTGAGCGCATGGTCGGAGCGTTCGCGGTCGGCGCGCTCGCACGCCTCCTGAACCTTCTCGGCGTCCAGGACGAGCAGGCTGAAGAGGCCACAGCGCAACGGTGCGACCGCACTACCGGACATGGTGATGGACATTGCTCTCCCCTTTCGTGGGATCGTTGGGGGAGAAGCCGGCGCGAGGCAGACGCGCGTCATCGAGGCTCGGAGACGCTATAGACTGAGGCTGCATCGTGGGGGCTACTCCCGTGGTGCCACGCCCCCGGCTGTGCAACCAGCGCGGGGGCACTTTTCTTGGACCGGGCCAGCGTACACCCGTCGGCCGATGAGCGCAAGCCCTAATCTTCCGCGGCTGGCCTGACGACGACGAGCGCCGAGTTGCGCCGCCACGGCGCGAAGAAGTGCAGGTCGATCGCGTAGGTGATCGACAGGATCTCCTCCGGAAGGAACGGCTCCAGGCGTTCGGCGAGTCGCGTGGCGAGCTTCTCCTTGCTCCAGCCCTTCACGACGAACGCAAAGTAGCGTGATGCTGGCGGCGCGGCGTGCGCCTCTTTCACTGGCTGCGGCTGGCTCATACGACCCCCCGGCGGTTCGTCTCCTGCTGAGAAGCGTACACCCCGCACGCGCCTCAGAGCAGATGGCCGCCGCCGCGCGACGGCAACGGCGTGTAGAACGCGCGGCCCGCACGACGCCCCTGATGCTCCACCTCGACGCGCACGAAGTCGCGTAGCCACTCGGTGCCGGGGGCGAAGTGCAGATGCACGTCGCTGCTCGCACCAACAGGATGCACCGTCTCGCCGCCGTGGACGACCGCGAGACGCGCGGCCCCCACCGGACCGGGCACCATCCCGCCGGTAGCGAACGACCCTCCGAACGGCGGCAGCGTGGCGAGCACCTTGTACTGCTGCTGGCTGACGAACAACTGCTTCTGGAGTTCTTCGTTCTGCTGCTGCAGCAGGCTGCTCAGTTCAGACTGCGTTTCCCCTGGCGCGCCTTGGGGAGCCCCCGCGCCGACGCCTTCCGCGAGAGCCTTCGCGACCTGCGAAGCCAACGGACCCTTCCCGCCCTTCGCTTCTTCGAGCGGTGCCATCTGATGAGCGAGCTGCGCGAGCGCAAAGTTCGCTTCGCCAAGCGTCCCACCATGCTTCGACGCGCCGACGATGCTCCAACGGTCTTCGCTCAACGCGTGCGCCCGTTCATGCAAGGACGCGTCCTGCGCGCCGAGCACACTCAGATTGCCTTCCAGGTGGCGCACAGTTCCTTCATCGCCATGCTGGCTCACATGCGCACCGTGAAGCTGATGGCGTAGTTCGTGCATCTCCTGGTGGACCGCAGCACGTTCGGAGGCGTGATGCTTGCCGCGCAGATGACCGAGCTTCCGCTGATCCTGACGGATGCGCTTTTCCAGTTGCCGCATGAGCTGTGCGCGCGCCCTGATCGCT
>DAHVAB010000169.1 GCA_027314825.1 Solirubrobacterales bacterium | reverse complement strand
CGGCGTGGAGGTCGCGTTGTGCGTCCCGTTCACCGACCTGCGGGCCGTCGTCGAGGCGACCGCCTCCTCGCAGGTCCGGGTCTACGCTCAGAACATGCACGAGGAGGCCGCTGGCGCCTACACCGGCGAGGTCTCCGCCGCGATGCTCACCGAGATCGGCATCGACGGAGTGATCCTCGGTCATTCCGAGCGGCGCGCGCTCTTCGGCGAGACCGACAGGGCGCTCGCGCTGACGGTGCCGGCGGCGCTCGCGGCCGGGCTCACGCCGATCCTCTGCGTGGGGGAGGACGAGCGGGAGCGCGACGGCGAGGAGACCGAGCGCAAGCTGCGCCACCAGGTGCGCGACGATCTCGCGGGCGTGGCCGCCGAGCAGCTGCCGCAGGTGGTGATCGCATACGAGCCGATCTGGGCGATCGGAACCGGCCGGGTGGCCACCGCGGCCCAGGCTCAGGGCGCGATCTCCTTCATCAGGGCGCTGGTCGCCGACAGGGCGCTCGCAGCCGGCGGCGAGGCCGAGATCGCCGAGCGGGTGCGGATCCTCTACGGGGGATCGGTGAAGGCGGAGAACGCGGCCGAGCTGATGGCGCTGCCCGACGTGGACGGAGCGCTGGTCGGCGGCGCCTCGCTGGACGCGGCCTCCTTCGAGGCGATCGCTCAGGCGGCCGGGGGCGCGCGCGTGTGAGCCGGCTCCTCGCACCGATCTTCGCGGCGGCGGGCTCGGCGTCGATCCGACCGGATGCCGGCGAGCTCGCGAGGACCGTGGGGCTCCCCGGGGGAGCGCGCCCATGAGCGCCGAGCCGATCTGCGCGGGCGCGCCGCACGGGCTGCCTGCCGACCGTGTGTGCCTGATCGTGCTCGACGGCTGGGGCCTGGCCGAGCCCGGCCCCGGCAACGCCGTCTCGCTGGCGAGCACGCCGGTCTTCGACGAGCTGTGGTCGACCTGCCCGCACACGACCCTGCGCACCTGCGGCGGCGCGGTCGGCCTGCCCGAGGGTCAGATGGGCAACTCCGAGGTGGGGCATCTGAACCTGGGCGCCGGCTCGGTGGTCAAGCAGGATCTCGTCCGCATCGACGAGGCGATCGGCGGCGGAACGCTCGCCGCCAACGAGGCTCTGCGCGACGCCTTCGCCGACGCGCGGCGAGTGCACCTGATCGGCCTGGTGTCCGACGGCGGCGTGCACTCCTCGCTCGCGCACCTGAAGGCGCTGATCGAGATCGGCGGCGAGCTGGCGCCGGAGGCCGACCTGGTCGTGCATGCGTTCACCGACGGCCGGGACACACTGCCGCACTCCGGGCGGGGCTTCCTCGCCGAGCTGGACGAGCTGCCGGGCGCCCGGGTGGGATCGGTGGTCGGCCGCTACTTCGCCATGGACCGCGACAGCCGCTGGGAGCGCACCCAGCTCGCCTACGACCTGCTCGTGCACGGGCGCGCGGCCCACAGCGCGCCCAGCGGCGCCGAGGCTCTCGCCGCCGCGTATGAGAGGGGAGAGACCGACGAGTTCGTCGAGCCGACCACCATCGGGCGGGAGGCGCGGATCGAGCCGGGCGACAGCGTGATCTGCTTCAACTTCCGCCCCGACCGGATGCGCCAGCTGGTCCGGGCGCTGGCCGACGCGTCCTTCCCGGCGGGCGGGGATGAGGAGCTTCCCGGCTGGCAGGGCCGCGGGGGAGCGCAGCCGGTGGGGCGGCTGGCATGCCTGACCGAGTACGAGGAGGGCTGGCCCTATCCGGTCGCCTTCGCTCCGGCCCGTCCGAGCCTCACCCTTGCGGAGGTGATCGCCCGCTCCGGCGCGCGCCAGCTGCACGTGGCCGAGACCGAGAAGTATCCGCACGTCACCTATTTCTTCAACGGAGGCCGGGAGGCGCCGCTGGAGGGCGAACGGCGGGAGCTCGTCGCCTCGCCGCGGGACGTGCCGACCTATGACCACAAGCCGCAGATGAGCGCGGCCGAGGCGGCCCGGGCGTTCATCGCGGCCTGGGAGGATGATTCCCCCCGCTTCGGGATCATCAACTTCGCGAATGCCGACATGGTCGGCCACACCGGCGTGATCGCGGCGGCGGTGAAGGCGATCGAGACGGTCGATATGTGGCTCGGCGAGGTGGTGCGCGCGGTGCACCGCTCCGGCGGCGCGTGCATCGTGACCGCCGACCACGGCAACTCCGATCACATGCTCGAGCCGGACGGCTCTCCCAACACGGCGCACTCCCTCAACCCGGTGCCGCTGATCGTGACAGCGGGCGGCATCGACGTGGAGGATCGGGAGGGCGTGCTGGCCGATGTCGCGCCGACGGTGCTGGCGCTGCTGGGAGTCGAGCAGCCGTCCGAGATGACCGGCCGCTGCCTGCTGGTGCCGCCGGGGGGCGGACCCGAGAATGCTATGGTCGATCGCGAGGGACCGGTTTAGGGCCGGTTTATAGTTCAGATGGCCACCGCCGCAGCAGTCAAGATCGTCTCGGAACAGGCGCCGGAGCGCGTCGATCGTCTGGCGAGCGCGACCACGGGCCACAGCGCACCGGTCTGCAAAGCGACCGTCGGGCGCATCGGCGAGCGGATGAGCAGGACCACGACAGCGGCCGCCGCCGAGCAGCTCTCAGATCAGGAGCTGGGCGCATGGCGGGGCCTGCTGCGAGCGCATGCGGCGCTCGCGAAAGTGGTCGACGCCGAGCTGGAACGGCGCCACGGCCTGCCGATGACCTCCTATGAGGTGCTCCATCACCTGGAGGGGGCGGACCTGGGACGGATGCGGATGTGCGATCTGGCCGAGCAGGCGCAGATGTCACGCAGCGGGCTGACCCGCCTCGTCGACCGGTTGGAGCGCGACGGGCTGCTGGAGCGCTGCTCCTGCGCGCACGACGCCCGCGGCGCCTACGCCTGCCTGACCGAGGCGGGCCGGGAACGGCTCTGGGCGGCCCGGAGCACCCATCTGATGGTGGTTCGCGAGCACTTCCTCTCGCGTTTCTCCCCAGCCGAGCTCGGCACGCTCTCTGAGCTCTGGGAGCGCGTCGCTCCCTGCTGCGGAAGCTGCTGAGCACGATCCTCCGGGGTCCGCGAGCGGCCACGCTGCCGGCCGCCGACGAGGGCGTTCCCGCTCACCCGCCAGGTGCCTCTGCGCCCGCCAGGGGCTGTCGCACCCCCGCCCTCGCCGGGGGGCCTTGGCACCCCCGCCCTCGCCGGGGGGCCTTGGCACCCCCGCCCTCGCCGCGGGGCCTCTGCGCCCCGCCCGCCAGGTCCCTCTGCGCTCAGCGCACGCTGCTCGGCGTGCCGGGCGACTCTTCGGCAGACTTCAGGGGGCGAGCATGCGTGCCGTCCCGCTGCCCGCCTGAACGCTGTTCGTCCTCGCGCGCCGCCGCCTGCCGCCGCTGCGAGCGCCTGTGAAGGCGGTGGAGCAGGAAGATGCTGCCGATCGCGACGAGCACCGCGACCAGCCCGTAGATGCCGAAGGTGGTTATCGCGTGTTCGGCGGAGCGGCCGAGGAAGTAGGCGATCAGGCCCACCGCCGCGGCCCAGGAGATGCCGCCCAGGGCGTTCCAGAGGGCGAAGGAGCGCCAGCGCATCCGCGTCGCGCCCGCGAGCCAGGAGGCCCAGGTTCGCAGGCCGAGCACGAAGCGGCCGAAGAAGACGGCCTTCGGCCCGTGGCGTTCGAAGAATGGCTCTCCGACGGAGAGCACCTGCAGCCGGTGGCTGTGGAAAGGTCCGGGCCGCTGCAGCAGGTAGCGGCCGCCCCGCTGGCCGATCAGGTATCCGATGTTGTCGCCGATGATCGCGGCCGCTGCGGTGATCGCGATCACGAGCGGGATGTCGAGCGTGCCCTGGCTGGCGAAGACCGCGCCGGTGATCAGCGCCGTCTCGCCGGGCACGGGCACGCCGCCCGACTCCGCCATCACCAGAAGGAAGAGGAGGGGGTAGCCGGCTGCCTGGATCAGGTGGCCGACGTCGATGATCGATGCGATCGCCATGCCTGCCTCTAGGATGGCGCATCTGTGCCCTGCTTCACGATAGATGCGCGCGACCCCGGCTCACGGGCGAGGGCCGGACGGATCGCGACCGCGCACGGGGAGATCTCGACGCCCGCGTTCGTGCCGCTGGCCACCAAGGCGACGGTGAAGGGGATGCTGCCCGCCGAGGTGGCCGACCTCGGCTACCAGATGGTGCTCGGCAACACCTTCCACCTGATGCTCAATCCCGGCGCGGAGCTGATCGGCAGGCTCGGCGGGCTGCACCGGTTCATGGGTTGGGATGGGCCGATCATCACCGACTCGGGGGGATTTCAGGTCTTCTCGATGGGGCACGGCACGGTCGCGGAGGAGATCAAGGCGCGGCCGTCGCGGGGTCGCGCCGGCTCCGATGAGCAGCGGGAGGGCAGGATCCTCGCGATCGAGGAGGAGGGGGTCCGCTTCCGGTCGTATATGGACGGCAGCGTGCAGTGGCTCTCCCCGGAGGGATCGATGGCCGTGCAGGCGGCGCTCGGCTCCGACATCGCGCTCGTCTTCGACGAGTGCACGCCGTTCCACGTCGACCGCGCCTACACCGCCACATCCACGGAGCGCACCCACCGCTGGCTGCGGCGCTGCCTGGCCTGGCACCGCGAGCACGGGCCGCCGGGCCAGCTGGTGTACGGGATCGTGCAGGGCGGGGTGTATGAGGATCTGCGGCGCGAATCGACAGCGGTGGTCGCCGCCGCCGGCTGCGACGGGGTCGCGATCGGCGGCTCGCTCGGAGCGTGCAAGGAGCAGATGTACGAGGTGGTGGGCCACGCGACCGCGGAGCTGGCCGGCGCCCATGAGAGCCTGCCGCGACACCTGCTGGGGATAGGAGATGTGGAGGACCTGATCCGTGGGGTGGAGCTCGGGATCGACACCTTCGACTGCGCGATGCCGACCCGCCTGGGAAGGCACGGGACGGCGCTCATCGCCGACCCGGAGTCGCGCTGGCGGGTGAGTCTCGCCAAGAGCCGGTTCGCCGAGGATGCGAGCCCGCTGATGGATGGCTGCCCCTGCCCGGCCTGCTCGCTCGGGCTCTCCCGCGCCTACCTGAGCTATCTCGTCCGATCCAAAGAGCTGACCGGGATGCGGCTGATCACGGCGCACAACCTCGCCTTCATCGCGCAGCGGATGCGCAGCCTGCGCGAGGCGATCGCGGAGGGTCGCCTGGCGGAGGTCGCCGCCGCGCTGCGGTCCGGAGCACCGTCTACCGCGTGTTTTCGTTGACGAGGTCGATCATCGCTTCGGATGAGCGCTGCACGTCCCTGTAGACGACCCGGTGCAAAGTGATCTGGGTGGGGGACTGGTTGCTGAGGATTACGACTGCCGCGATCACGCCCACGACCAGCAGCAGCCCGAGCACCGCGGCGAGAGCGCGCCGGCGCCGCAGCGAGGCGTCTTCGCGCGCCTGCGCCTCGAAGTCGGCCTCCGGGACGGCGCGGGCCGGCCCCGGCCGCGGGCGGCGGGGGGTGACCGTGCTCGCGCCGGGGGTGGCGCCGGGCCGGGCGCCCCCTGCGGCGAGCATGCTGGTGGCAGCCGTCTGAGGGGTGCCGCGGCGGGCGGAGGGCGGGATTCCGCGTGCGGCGTCGCTGATGGCGTGGCCCATCTCCCGGGCGGTCTCGTAGCGGTCGCGCGGATCGAGCGCCAGCGCGATCGCGACCGCCTCGGCCAGCTCCGGGTTGACCGCGGCGACCAGCTCGTCGAGCGGGCGTGGCTCCTCCTGCTGCTGCTTGAGCGCGAGCTGGGTCAGGGAGCTGGCCTCGTAGGGGAGGCGGCCGGAGATCAGCTGGTAGGCGACCACGCCGAGGGCGTAGAGGTCGGCGCGCGGCCCGGCCTCCTCCCCCCGCGCCTGCTCGGGGGCCAGGTATGCGGCGGTACCGAGCACGGAGCCGACCTGGGTGATGCTCGACTGCTCGGTCGCCTTGGCGATCCCGAAGTCGGCGAGCTTGACCTCCCCGTCGCGGGAGCGCA
>DAHVAB010000168.1 GCA_027314825.1 Solirubrobacterales bacterium | reverse complement strand
ACGCCGAGCTGAGCCTCCGGATCGGCACGCCTCGTGAGGATGCCGGGCCACCGGCGAGCGTCCGCGCCGAGATGCAGAGGATCTACAGGCGCGGGCGGCAGCAGATGCGCCGGGCGGCGCGCGAGGGGCAGACGGCGCAGATGCACCTCTGGCGCAAGCGGGTGAAGGATCTCCGCTATGCGGCCGAGGCGCTCGCCGCGCACGGCCCGGCGGCGGCGCGCAAGCGGATGCTTCGCACGGCGCGCGCGGCCGATGTGCTCGGCGAAATCCTCGGCGAGGAGCACGACCTGGCGATGCTCGCCGATCTGATCGCGGCCGAGCGCGAGATCTTCGCGCAGGACCGGGAGGGGCGCAGGGCGCTTCGGGCGGCGATCGCGCGGCGGCGTCGCAAGCTCCGCAAGCGGGCGTTGCGTGAGGGCCGCGCGCTCTACCGGCGTCCGCCCAAGCGTTTCAGCGTGCCGCTGGCCGCGCCGCGAGGCTGAGCCGGGCTCCGAGCGCATGAGCCGGCGGGCCGCCGCGCCGCTCGCGACCGACCGGCGCCCATTGCAGGGTGTCGGTCGCGTTCAGCCCGCGTCGACGCTCAGCACCGTCAGCACGCTGCGCCCTTTCGGCAGCTCGACCTGCGCATCCTGGCCGGGAGAGAGCCCGAGCAGCGCGCGCGCCACCGGCGAGTCCGCGGAGATCCGGCCTGCGGCCGGGTCGGCACGATGGGAGCTGACGATCTGCCAGCTGCGCTCGGTGCCCTTGGCGTCCCTCACGGTGACGGTGGAGCCGAAGGTGACGACACCCTCGACCTTCTCCTCCTCCACGATCTCGGCCGTCGAGATCCGTTCGCGCAGGCGCGCGATCTTCGTCTCCAGGTGAGCCTGATCGTTCTTCGCGTCGTGATACTCGCTGTTCTCTTTCAGGTCTCCCCACTCGCGGGCCGTCTTGATGCGCTCGGCGATCTCGCGCCTGCCGTCTCCTTCGAGGTCGGCCAGCTGCTCGGTGAGCGCCTGCAGCCCTTCGGTGGTGATCAGGTTGGTCTCAGTCATCGTGCACCAAACATAACCGCTGCGGCCTCGCGAGCCGGCCGCGACATGCCGGCGCCGGCGGTGCTAGCTTGGAACCAGGGTGCAGGGTCTACGCGCAAGAGCTGCGATCACGGTCCCCGCGCCGCCGCGGATCGACTTCCACGGCGGCGGAGCGGACCCGGTCACCGCACTCGTCTCGGGCGAGATCGACTTCGCCGCCGCCGAGCCGATGCGGCGGCGGATCGCCGAGGCGCTGGGAGCCCTGCGCTCGCGCGAGCTGATCGTCGACCTCTCCGGAGTCGAGTTCATGGACTCCAGCGGGCTGCGGGCGCTGCTGCAACTTCGCGGGCAGTTGAGAGGCGAAGGCGGGCGGATGGTGATCGCCGCGCCGACCGAGACGGTGCGTGGCGTGCTCGAGCTGACCGGCGTGCAGCGCTGCCTGCAGGTCGCACAGACGCCCCGGCAGGCCAGGACGCTGCTCGGGCAAGCCGGCGGCTGAGCACCCTGCTGGAACGCTGCGCGTGAGCAGATTCGACTACGTCGCCGTCGGGCACGTGACCGTCGACGTGCTCGTCGACGCGCCGGACGGGCCACGGCGACAGGCCGGTGGCGGCGCCCTGTACAGCGGGCTGCAGGCGGCGCGGCTCGGCCTGCGCACGCTGATCCTCACCAGCGGCCGCCGCGCCGAGCTGGATGGGCTGCTGGAGCCATATCGCGACGAGCTGCAGGTGCAGATGCTGGATACCGAGCAGAGCACCACCCTGGAGACGCGCGGCAGCGGGCGGCGGCGCACCCAGCGCCTGCTCTCCTGGGCGGGCCCACTGCCGTCCACGATGGTGCCGCGGCGAGCGGCAATACTGCACTTGGCGCCTGTCGCCCGGGAGACGCCCGGCCGCGTTGACGTGAGCGCCGAGCTGGTCGGCATCACCCCCCAGGGGCTGATGCGGCGCTGGGATCGCTCCGGCACGATCGAAGAGGTCGCGTTGTCCGCCGGCGCGCTACCGCAGCCATGCGATGCGGTCGTGATCAACGCGGCCGAGCAGGACTGTCTCGCCCCGGCGCTCCCCGACCAGACAGCGCCCTCCGGGCGGCTGCCGCTGGTCGCGGTCACCGCAGGCTCGGAGCCGACGCAGATCCGCCTGCCGGACGGCAGGGTGACCGCGGTGCCGCCGCCTCAGCCGGGGCTCGACCCGATCGACGATCTCGGTGCGGGCGACGTCTTCGCGGCCGCCTTCTTCATCGCCCTGCACGGCGGCGCGCCGCCCGCCGAGGCGGCCGCCTTCGGCAACGCGGCGGCAGCCGTCAGGATCGGCGGCCGCGGGCCGGGCGCGATCGGCCGGCACCAGGAGATCGAGGCCGCGCTCACCCAGCGGCCATGATGAGCGGCACGCCGCAAGCCGGACGCGATCCGCTGGCGCGAGCTGACCGACGTCACCTTCGCCGAGCCACTTGCTGCGGGGCGAGCAGATCAGACTCGCGCGGCCCCATCCTCGGCCAGTGCGGCCTCCAACATGCCTTCCAGATCCGCGGCGCCGAGCGCGTCGACGGCCTCGCAGGCGCGCAGCGCGAGCATCAGCGAGCCGATCACCGGGGCCACCTCGACGGTCGTGACCTGCGCCTCCGGCGCCGCTTCGCCGATCGCGGCCGCGAGCGGGGAGACGAAGACCTCCCCCGCCTTGAACGCGCTGCCGATCAGGCCGACCGGGAACGAGCCTCGCAGGCCCGTGTTCTCGATCACCGCGATCGCCTGTGCGGCGAGCTCGCCGGCTCCCCTCTCATACAGCCTGCGCGCGACCTCGTCGCCTGCGGCCGCCAGCCGCGCGGTCTCCACGGCGAAGGCGGCGATCTCGCTCTTGCGCAGCGGCTTGCCATAGACCAGCGAGACGAGGCCTTGAAAATCCTTCACTTCGAAGAACCGCAGCGCCGCCTCGCTGAGACCGGTGGCCGGACCGGAGCCGTCACGGTCGTGCAGCGAGGCGACTATCGACTGCAGGCCGAGCCAGTAGCCGGAGCCCTCGTCGCCGAGGACGTGGCCCCAGCCGCCGGCGCGCCAGGATCGGCCGTCCGAGCCCACCCCGAAGACGTTGCTGCCGGTGCCCGAGATCACCCCGATACCGGGCCGCGCCGCGGTCGCGCTGGCCCACGCGCCGACCACATCGCCCACGACGATCCACCCCTCCGGCGCGCTGCCGCGCAGGTGGCGCTCCAGACCCGCCGTGTCGGTCCCGGCCACCGCGAGCACGGCGGCGTCGATCTCGTGGAGCTCGCAGCCGGCGCGCCCCGCCGCCTGGCCAGCGGCCTGCAGCAGCGCGGCGGAGGCCGCCTGCGCGCCGACCGAATCCTCGTTGGAGGGACCTCCGTGGCCGAGGTGCAGCCGCCCCCGGCGGACGTCGAGCACGGCCGCGAGCGTCTTGGTCGCGCCCCCGTCGATGCCGAGCACGAAGGCGACCGAGGAGCCTCCCGACCCGGCGCCCGCGGGAGCCGATTCGCCCGATCCGCCGCCGCCGAGGCGCAACTGCGCCGGGAGCTCGATCAGCGAGGTGCGGTCGATCACCATCGGTTGATGGTGTCAGGACCGGCTCGCCCCTGCGGCACCGGGTAGGATCGCGCGGTGCCGCCAAGCGCCGTCTTTGCCACCGCCGCACCCGAGGCGGGGATGTACGAGTCCTTCTATCTGCGCGCCGTCTCTCCGGACGAGCCGCTCGGCGTCTGGATCCGTTGCACCGCTCAGAAGCCCGCCTCGCAATCGCCGCTGGGCGCGGTCTGGTGCACGGTCTTCGACGCGGACGAGCCATCTCCGTCCATGCACAAGAGCAGCGGCGAGCCGCTCGCCGTTCCGGCGGGCGCCTGGATCGCCGCCGGCGAGAGCCGGATCGGCCCCGGCTTCGCCGAGGGTCGCACCGGGCCGGCGAGCTGGTCGTTGAGATGGTCCTCCGTCGAGCCCGAGCTGCGTCATCTGGGAGGTGGGCTTCTCTACCGCGCGCCGATCCCCCGCACAAAGCTGACGAGCCCCGCCCCGTCGGCAACCTTCGAGGGCACTGTGCGCGTCGCTGCACGCACGATCGAGCTCGACGGATGGCGTGGGATGGTCGGCCACAACTGGGGCTCCGAGCATGCCGAGCGCTGGATCTGGCTGCACGGCATCTGCTTCGATGAGGATCCGGAGGCCTGGCTGGACGTGGCGATCGGCCGCGTGCTGATCGGCGGGCGGCTCAGCCCGTGGGTGGCCAACGGCTGCCTGCATGTCGCCGGGCGGCGACTGCGGCTCGGCGGGCTGCTCGCCAGAGGCCTGCGCGTCGCGGAGCGTCCGGAGCGCTGCGCGCTGCAGATCCCCGGCGAGGGCGGCCTGACCCTGGAGGCTCACGTGGAGGCCCCGCCCGCCGCGATCGCCGGCTGGCGCTACAGCGATCCCGACGGCGGCTCTCACGATGTCCTGAACTGCTCGGTGGCCGCGCTGCGGCTGGTGCTGCGCCGCCGCGGCGAGCCGGCCGTGAGCCTCTCCAGCGAGCACGGCGCAGCCTATGAGCTGGGCTGCCGGGAGCATGACCACGGCATCGCGATCGCGCCATTTGCCGACGGCTGAACGGCGAGCGCGGGCTCGCCCGCGTGCGATCTGAGCGATCCGCAGGCGGCCGGAGGCATCCACCGGCCGGCGCGCTCCAATACAATCGCCCCTTCCTCATACCGAGCCCGCGTTCTGGGCGGCGAGATGGCTGGGTCCGCACCGACAGGCACCGCTCATGAGCCCGTCGACCCTGACAGCCGGTGGCGCGCACGCCGCCGGTGGCCCGCCGCGAGCAGCGTTGAGCCCTATGAGAAGCACTAACGTCACCTGGCATGAAGGCACAGTCGATCGTCAGCGTCGCTGGCGGTCGCTCGGCCGGCACGGCGCGACCGTCTGGCTGACCGGCCTGCCCGCGGCGGGCAAGTCGACTGTGGCCGCCGCCCTGGAGGCGCGGCTGATCGACTCGGGGCGCTCCGCCTACCGGCTCGACGGCGACAACCTTCGCCACGGCATCTGCGCCGACCTCGGCTTCAGCCACGAGGACCGGGATGCGAACGTGCAGCGCGTCGGCGAGCTGGCACGGCTGTTCGCAGACTCCGGCACGATCGCCGTCGTGTCCCTCGTCTCCCCCTACGCCGCCGGGCGCGATCGGGTCCGCGCACTGCACGAGGACGACGGCCTGGCCTTCATCGAGGTGTTCGTGGACACGCCTTCCAGCGAGTGTGAAAGGCGCGACCCGAAGGGCCTCTACGCGAAGGCGCAGGCCGGCGAGCTCGGCGGGCTCACCGGGGTTGACGACCCGTACGAGCCGCCATCCCATCCCGAGCTCGTGCTCACCCCTGCGCTGAGCGTGGAAGAGGCGGTCGATGCCGTGATCCGCGCGCTCGACATCGAGCTGCGCCGCGACCGTCTCTGATCGATGGCTCGCCGCACCGGCGCGCAAGGGGCGCTCATCGACACCGTCAGGCGGGCGCGGCGAGACCGGGAGCTGGTCGTGATCGAAGGCTTCCACGCGCTCAAGCATGCGCTGCGCTTCGGCGCGGAGATCACCGCGGCGCTCGTCGCGGACGCCGCCGGACTGCAGCTGCTCGCCCGCACGCTGGCACCCGACCTGGCCGAGCGGCTCGCCCGGTTGACGGTGCAGATCGGCACGGACGCGCTCGCCGAGCTGGCGCCACGCGCGGCGCGCACAGGGGTGATCGCACTGGCCCGCCGGCCTCGCACCGACCTGGACGCCCTGCTCGCAGAGCCTGCGCTGGCGCCGATCGTGATGCTCGACGAGCCGCGCGATGCTGGCAACACGGGCGCCTGCATCAGGGTGGCGGCCGCTGCGCTGATGGATTGATGCAGGCACCTGCAGATGCATTGGACCTGCTCACGGCAACGGCAGCGGCTGCGGCGCGACTGAGCGGCATGGGGCGTACGGATGGGCGGTGATGGGAAAGCTCGCCTTCCTCGGCA
>DAHVAB010000167.1 GCA_027314825.1 Solirubrobacterales bacterium | reverse complement strand
GAGAGGCCATCGCAGGCGCAGAAGAACACGCTCTTCGGGTTGACCCCATCGGCGAGCAGCCTCCTGACCGCGCGCTTGAGCTCCAGGCTCTTGCCCACGCGCCGCGGACCGCGCAGCACGTACAGCCCGGGCGGGCGGATGTCGGCGAGCGGCTGCGGCTCGTAGCTCAGCGGCAGCTGCGCCGCAGCGCGCAGATCCGGATCGTCCGCCTCCCAGGACGCGCGAGCGCGCCACGGGCTTCGCTCGTTCAGCAGGCGCCTGAGCTGGGAGTCGTTCACGCCTAGAGCATAGCGAGTACCCATACTTGCGTGATCGAACGATGGCGATGATGTATAGGTGTTCGCTACCGCCGGCGCGGTCTGCAGGCCGAGGATCTGGCAGACGCTCAGCAGTGGATCCGCGTCCGCGGCCGCTCGCGACGCGGGCCACCGCTGCGTTGCGCCTTCACGGCCGCGTGGACGTCGTGCGCGAGCAGATCGACCATGTCGCGCGAGAAGCTCTCGCGGATGACCATCCGCAGCACGGTGATGCGCTGCGCGTTGGCGGGAAGGGTGTAGGCGGGAACGATCCAGCCCCGCTCGCGCAGCGTGTGGGAGAGGGCGGTCAGGTTCAGGCCGTCGTCGTCTGAGCGCAGCGCGACGATCGGGAAGCGGGAGCCGTCGTTGAGGAGGGAGAGCCCCTCGATGCCAGAGATGCTCGCCGCCAGCGCCTGCGCGTTCTCAAGCACGGTGGCGACGATCCGCTCGTAGCCTGCGCGGCCGAGGCGCAGGAAGTTGAAGTACTGCAATACGACCGAGTTGCTGGGGCGCGAGAAGTTCAGCGAGTAGTTGGGCATGTCCCCGCCGAGGTAGTTGATGTGGAAGATGAGATCGTCGGGCAGGTCGCTGCGATCGCGGAAGATGACGGTGCCCATGCCGGGGTAGACGAGGCCGAACTTGTGGTTTGAGACGTTGATCGAGCGCACCCGGGGCAGCCGGAAGTCCCACTCCAGCTCCGGTTCGGAGAAGGGAACGACGAACCCGCCGCTGGCGGCGTCGATGTGCAGCGGGATCTGCCAGCCCTCTCGCTCGTTGACGGTGGCGAGCAGCTCGTCGATACCCTTCAGGTCGTCCATCTGGCCGGTGAAGGTCGTGCCGAGCACGCCGGCGACAGCGATCGTCCGCTCGTCGATCAGTGCCTCGACCTCGGCCGCTCCGATCGTGAAGCGGTCCTCCTCCATCGGCGCGATCCGCGCCTGCACCTCGAAGAAGTTGGCGAACTTCTCCCAGCAGGTGTGCACGTCGGCGCCGATCACCAGGTTCGGCCGCTCGGTGTCGAGGCCGGCCTCGCGGCGGCGGTGCTGCCAGGCGCGCTTGTGGGCGAGCATCGCGAGCATGATCGCCTCCGAGGAGCCGATCGTCGCCGTGCCGGTCGGATGCTCGCCGGCTGGGGCGTGGAAGAGGCGGCCGATCATGGAGACGACCCGCTGGTGGATGACCTCGGTCTGCGGGTACTCGTCCTCGTCGATCATGTTCTTGTCGAGCGTCTCGGCGGCGAGCGCATCGGCCTGCGGCTCCATCCAGCTGGTGACGAAGGAGGCGAGGTTGAGCGCCGGGTTGCCGTCGAGGTTCAGCTCGTCGTGGATGAGCTGATAGGCGGCGTCCGCGCTCATCCCCTCGGAGGGCAGCCTGTACTTGGGGACGTCGTGGGTGAACCAGCGGCCGGCGTAGGCCGGGGCGTGCGTGTCCTCGGAGTTGACGTCGAGCCTTCGCATCGTGCTGCCTCCTCGCGTTCGAGCGGCGATCGTCGTGTTCTCTTTGAGGGCGCCTGCGGCGCCCGCGCGGGTCGCGTCGCGGCGGCCCTCTGGGCTCAGATGATGCCGGGGCGGGCGGGATCGCGCTGCACTCGGATCGTGGAGCGCGGGTGCCGGCACCGTCAATAATGAGACTCAGTCTTATATAGTCTCCGGCATGACCCGGAGGCCACCTGGAGGGACCGCGCGCCTGGCCGGGCGAGCCATGCTCGGGGCGCTGGCCGCGGCGGCGGCCATGCTCGCGCTCGCGGCCTGCGGCTCGCAGCAGCCGCGCTCCGCCGGCGGCGGCAGGCTGCAGGTCGTCGCGGCCGAGAACTTCTGGGGCAGCATCGCCGCCCAGCTCGGCGGCGATCGGGTCGATGTCCACAGCATCATCGTCAACCCGGCCACCGATCCGCACGAATACGAACCCACTCCCTCCGATGCACGCGCGATCGCCGCCTCGCAGATCACGATCGTGAACGGCATCGGCTATGACGAATGGGCCTTGCGCCTGCTGGCCGCGGAATCCCAGCCGCCGCATAAGGTGCTGGATGTCGGCCGCCTGCTGCACCTACAGGCCGGTGCGAACCCACACCAGTGGTACTCACCGGAGAGCGTCCAGCGTGTCATCGACGCGATCACAGCCTCCTACACGCGCCTGCGCCCGCGCCAGGCCGCCTATTTCGCCGCGCGCAGGCGCAGCTTCGAGACGGTCGCGCTCGCCGGGTATCACGCCCTGATCGCGAAGATCCGCCAGCGCTACGCCGGCGTTCCCGTCGGCTACAGCGAGAGCATCTTCCGCCCGCTCGGTGAAGCGCTCGGCCTGAAGCTGATCACTCCGTACAGCTTCGCGAAGGCGACCGCGGAGGGCGCCGAAGTGACCGCGGCCGAGCGGGAGCAGGTCGACGCGCAGGCGCGCAGGCGCGAGATCGCGGTGTGGGTGCTCAACAGCCAGAACGTCACGCCCGAGGTCAGACGCGTCGACGAAATCGTGAGGGCGGCCCATATTCCGATCGTCACGATCACCGAGACGCTCTCGCCGGCCTCGGAGGACTTTCAGCAATGGCAGGCATCGCAGCTGCGGCGGCTCGCCGCGGCGCTCCAGCAGGCGGCCGGCTAGATGGTGAGCGGCCGCGAGGATGCACGGGCTGGACAGGGCGCTGAGCGGGATGCCGGCCGGGGCGGGCAGGGGCGAGCGCGGACGCCCGCGATCGAGTTGCACGATGCGCAGGTGCGCCTGGGGGGCAGGACGATCTGGAGTGGCGTCGAGGTGGCTGCGGGCCATGGTGAGCTGATCGCCGTGCTGGGGCCAAACGGCGCCGGCAAGTCGACGCTGCTGCAGGTGCTGCTGGGAGCCGTGCCGCTCTCGCGCGGCACCGCGACGGTGCTCGGGTCGCCACCGGGCGCCCGTGATGCGCGGATCGGCTTTCTGCCGCAGCGCCGGGTCTTCGACTCCGGCACGCGGATCCGTGGGATCGACATCGTGCGGCTCGGCCTGGACGGCAGTCGATGGGGCATGCCGGTTCCGGGCGCTGCGCGCCTGAGCGCTCGTGCCCGCGCCCGCGCCGCGCGGGTCTCGGAGCTGATCGAGATGGTGGGCGCTCGGGAGTATGCGAATCGTCCGATCGACGAGTGCTCCGGCGGAGAGCAGCAGCGCCTGCTGATCGCCCAGGCGCTCGCTCACCGGCCGGAGCTGCTGCTGCTGGACGAGCCGTTGGACGGCCTGGACTTGACCAACCAGGCGGCGGTCACCGCGCTGGTGAAGGCGATCGCGACGGAGCGCAACGTCACGGTGCTGCTCGTCGCCCACGACGTCAACCCGCTCCTGCCCCACCTGGACCGCGTCATCTACCTGGCCGGCGGCCGCGCCGCGGTGGGCACGCCCTCGGAGGTGATCACCTCGCCGACTCTGAGCGCGCTCTACGGGGTCGACGTCGAGGTGCTGCGCACGGGCAGCGGCCGGATGGTCGTCGTCGGAGCCCCGGAGGCGCCGCATGCCCATGGCCGGCGCCATCCGCTGGCAGACGGCGCTCACGGCGCTGGAGCCGGGGGATGAGCTCGCGCGCAGGAGGCTCGGCCGGGGTGCCGCGATGAGCCCGCACCTCTCGCCAGACCTGGTGTCTGACGCCCAGCAGCTGCTCGCCTACACGTTCATGGTGCACGCGCTGATCGCGGCGAGCATCGTCGCGGTGATGGCGGCCGTCACCGGTTGGTTCATGGTGCTGCGCAGGGAGAGCTTCGCGGGGCACACGCTGTCCGTGATGGCGTTTCCAGGCGCCGCGGCGGCGATCCTCGCGGGCATCCCGGTCGCGTTCGGGTACTTCGCGTTCAGCGGCGGCGCCGCGCTCGTGATCGGCGCAGGCTCGGTGCGTCGTGGTCGCGGAGGGGGCGTGCAGGCCGCGCTGACAGGCACGGTGCAGGCAGCCGCGCTGGCACTCGGCTTCCTGCTGCTCGGTGTGTACGGAGGGCTGCTGGAGAGCCCGACCTCGCTGCTGTTCGGCTCGTTCCTCGGCATCTCCGCGACCCAGGTCGTGAGCCTGGCGGTGCTCGCCGTGGGCGTGCTCGCGTTCTTCGCGCTCGTCGGCCGGCCGCTGCTGTTCGCGTCGGTGGACGGGGCGGTCGCGAGCGCGCATCGCGTGCCGGTCAAGGCGCTCAGCATCTCTTTCATGGTGGTGCTGGGGCTCACCGCGGCGGCGATCGCGCAGGTCACCGGCGCCCTGCTCGTCCTCGCGCTGCTGGTCGCGCCGCCCGCCACCGCGATGCAGCTCACTCCCCGAATCGGCGTGAGCCTTCTGCTGAGCATCCTCACGGCTCTCGTCACGGTGTGGCTGGGGCTCGGGCTCGCGTACTTCACCAACTATGCCGCCGGCTTCTTCATCACGACGGTGGCCTTCACCATCTACCTGGCCGCACGGCTCATCGGGACCCTGGCTTGGCGCCCTCGGCGCGAGATGGTCGGGCCTCGCCCGCCAAGCAAGGCGGACGGTCTGCGCCACGCCTCCGTGGAGGGCTGATGCTCGCCCACGAATTCATCCGCAACGCGCTGCTGGTCGCCACGGCGATCGCCGTGGCCTCCGGTCTGATCGGATATTTCCTCGTCCTGCGCGGGCAGGTCTTCGCGGGCGACGCGCTCGGTGACGTCGCGTTCACGGGAGTGCTCGGTGCGGCGGCAGCCGGCCTGAACCTCACGCTCGGTCTGCTGGTGGCGACGGTCGCGGTCGCGCTGCTGATCGCGGTGATCGGCGGCCGGGCGCCGGCGGACGACGTGACGATCGGAGTCGTGCTGACCTGGGTGCTCGGGCTCGGCGTGCTCTTCCTCGACCTGTTCAACGCCGGAGCGGCCGGTGGCAGCGAAGGCGCGATCGCCGCGCGCGCGCTGTTCGGCTCGCTGTTCAGCCTGAGCGCGGCCGAAGCGAGGACGGGCACGATGCTCGCGATCGGGGTCGCGGTCGCGATCGTCGCGATCGGCAGGCCGCTGCTGTTCGCCTCGGTCGATCCGCTGGTCGCGCGGGTGGCGGGCGTGCCGGTCAGGTTGCTCGGCGCGCTGTTTCTGGTTGCGCTCGGCGTCGATGCCGCGGTCGCGGCGAAGGCGATCGGCGCGGTGCTGCTGCTCGGCCTGCTCGCCGCTCCCGCCGGCGCGGCACGGCGGCTGACGGCGAGCCCGGGGGCCGGCATCGCCCTGTCGGTCGCGATCGCGGTCGCGTGCGTGTGGATCGGGATCGCGCTCAGCTACGAGATCTCGGTCCTGCCGCCCGGCAGCGCGGTGATCCTGCTGTCCGCGCTCGCATACCTTGCGGCGAGCCTGATCGCCGCGTTGCGCCACAGGATCGGCGGCCGCGGCAGGGGTGCCGGGGCGAGCGGCGCGGATGGGCGACTGCGCGAAGCTGCCGCGGGCGGGGCGGTGGAGGGCGGATCGCGATGAGCGCCCGCCGCTACGATCAGGCGATGGGGACCGTGGAGCACGCGCGCGGAGCCGCGCAGCCGGACGCGACGGACCGCGACGCGCAGCAGTGGGTGCTGCGCGCCGAGAGCGCGCTCGCCGCGGCGGGACACCGGCGAGGGGGCGCCCGCGACGCGCTGCTCGGCCTGCTCGCAGCGCAGCGCTGCGCGTTGACGGCGTCGCAGATGGAGGAGCGGCTGCGCTCGCCCCAGGGCGACATGCTCTCCGACCTCGTCCACGCCGAGATCACCGACGACGAGGGTGAGCTCCGGCGGCTCACCCTGCAGGAGAGCACCGAGTTCGGCATCCTG
>DAHVAB010000166.1 GCA_027314825.1 Solirubrobacterales bacterium | reverse complement strand
CGTTCTGCCGCGAGGCGCATCCCCATCCTTTACTCTTCGTCGGCGATGGCATCCGAGGTCCAGGCGCCGCAGGAACCCGCTGCCCGTGCGATACAGGAACGCCTGCTGCCGCACGGCTGGTGGGACGTCGCACGCCAGCTCTCCCTGTTCCTGGTCGCCTACTTCCTCTACAGCCTGGTGCGGGGCGTGGCGGAGGTCGACAGCGCCGCCGCCTTCGCGCACGCGCGGGACATCATCCACATAGAGCGGGCCCTGCACATCTTCGTCGAGCCGCAGATCCAGGCGTGGGCGATGGGCAGCCACGTGCTGATGGACGTCCTCAGCTGGCTCTACCTGAACGCACAGACGACGGTCTCGGTCGGCGCGCTCGTCTACATCTACCTGCGCCACAACCGATCCTTCTACTTCGTGCGCAACATGCTGGCGATCGCGATGGCGATCGCGCTGATCGGCTACACGGTCTTCCCGACCGCGCCGCCGCGCTTCCTGCCCGAGTGGGGCTTCGCCGACCCGGTCGCCGCCTACACGGGAGTCCACGTCTCCCACGCCTCCGCCTCGATGAGCGCGCTCTTCAACCCCTACGCGGCCGTGCCCTCGATGCACATCGCCTTCTCGATGATGATCTCCTGGCCGCTGGCGCGGCTGGTGCGCCCAAGGCTGCTGAAAGTGCTCTGGTCGCTCTACCCGCTGCTGATCCTGTTCGTGATCATCGCGACAGCCAACCACTTCATCTTCGACTCGGTCCTCGGCGCGCTGACCGCCGCGTTCGCCGCCTACGGCGCCACGCGGATCGCGCGGATCGCGCCGCTGGCACGGCTGCTCACCCCCGCTCCGGCCGGGGCGGGCGGATAGGGGCCGGCGCGGGGTGCCGGCCTCAGAGCATCCACAGGCGCACAGGCGCCGCCTGCGCCCGGGAGCGAGGGGCCGTGGGTCGGGCGGCCGGGGGTCGCGGCGCCCGCCCCCGCGCGGTCGGCGCCCGTCGATGACCGCGGCGCAGCGACGCGAGCTCGTGCGCAACCGCCTGATCGAGTCGCGGCTGACCCCGAACGCGATCTCACTCACGGGCCTCGCCCTGAACCTGCTCGCCGCCGTGCTCGTCTGGGAGCGGCTCTTCCTGCTGGCGGGGATCTCCTTCATCGTCGGCTCGGTGATGGACACCCTCGACGGCCGCTATTCGCGGATGTCCGGCAAGGGCACCCAGTTCGGCGCGTTCCTCGACTCGACGCTCGACCGGATCGAGGAGGGGATCGTGCTGACCGCGGTGGCCGCGGTCTTCGCGCAGGAAGGCCGCCCCGGCGCGGCGGCAGCCGTGGTGGTCGCGGTGCTCGCCTCGCTGATGGTCTCCTACACCCGTGCGCGGGCCGAGGCGCTCGGCGTCGAGTGCAAGGTCGGGATCGCGACCAGGCCCGTGCGCGTGGTGATCCTCTCGGCCGGCCTCGTCTTCGGCGGATCCCTGCTCGGCTCTCTCAGCCTGCTCGCCCCGGCCGTCTACGTGCTGGCCGGCCTCAGCGTCATCACCGTCCTGCAACGGATCTGGCACGTGCGCAAGGCGATGGGCTGAGGCCGGTCGCACGTCACCGGCGAGCGCCGGCCGGGTACTCTCCCGGAGGTCAGCAACCGAGGAACATGCCAGTGAGCACAGCGCAGAGCAACGGACAGCCGCAGGGCAACGGCGCCGCCCGATACGCAGGGGACAAGGTCAGGGTCGCGATCGTGGGGGTCGGCAACTGCGCCTCCGCGTTCGTCCAGGGCGTCCACCACTATGCGAACGCCGATCCGGCGCAGCGCGTGCCAGGGCTCATGCACGTCGACCTCGGCGGCTACCACGTGCGCGACATCGAGTTCACGGCCGCCTTCGACGTCGATGCGGCGAAGGTCGGCAAGGACCTCGGCCAGGCGATCTGGGCCGGGCAGAACAACACGATCAAGTTCGCCAAGGGCGCCACCGCAGTGCCCCGGAAGCTCGGCGTGCCCGTATACAGGGGGATGACCCACGACGGGATCGGCCGCTACCTGCAGGAGAAGATCGTCAAGGCTCCCGGCGAGACCGCCGACATCGTGCGGATCCTCAAGGAGACGAGCACCGACGTCGTCGTCTCCTACCTGCCGGTCGGGTCCGAACAGGCCACCAAGTGGTACGTCGAGCAGGTCCTGAAGGCCGGCTGCGGCTTCGTCAACTGCATCCCCGTCTTCATCGCCCGCGAGCCCTACTGGGACCGGCGCTTCCGACGGGCGAAACTGCCGATCGTGGGCGACGACATCAAGTCCCAGGTCGGGGCGACGATCGTGCACCGGACGCTGGCGCGCCTCTTCGAGGACCGCGGCGTGAAGATGCTGCGCACCTCCCAGCTGAACGTCGGCGGCAACATGGACTTCTACAACATGCTCGAGCGCGAGCGGCTGGAGTCCAAGAAGATCTCCAAGACCAACGCGGTCACCTCGATCATGGACGAGAAGCTGCCGGCGGAGGACGTCTACATCGGCCCCTCCGACTACGTGCCATGGCTGACCGACCGCAAGTGGGCGCACATCCGGCTGGAGGGCCAGGCGTTCGGGGACGTGCCGCTGAACATGGAGATGAAGCTGGAGGTCTGGGACTCGCCGAACTCGGCGGGAATCGTGATCGACGCGGTCCGCTGCTGCAAGCTGGCCCTCAACCATGGGGTCGGCGGCCAGCTCGACGGGCCGAGCTCCTACCTGATGAAGTCGCCCCACAACCAGCGGCCCGACCATCTCGCCAGGGCCGACACCGAGAAGTTCATAGCCCGCTACGCGGGCCGGCCCAGTCGTCCGGCGGCGCCGCGCCGCGCACGTCGCGTCGCGGATGGCGCGGGCAGCGGGGGCAGAGCGGCCTCCGCGGGGAGCGCAGGCTCCAAGGGCTCTGCGGCCCCCAAGCGCTCGACAGCCGCCACGGACGCCACGGCCGCCACGACGGATAGGCCGTCGCCACGACGCAGCACGGCCGCCACGGCGGACCGGCCCGCGACGCCGCCCGCGCGACGCACCGCCGCCGGCACCGCCGCCGGCACCGCCTCACGCGGCCGCTCCACCAAGCGCTGAGAGCCACCGCTCGCGGATCGCGCTGTCTGGGGCGATAATGGCCGGGATGGCCTCGCGCTTCTCGATCGCGCACGTGACGCCGTTCCCCTGGGAGGCCGAGGGCAACGAGGTCAACGCCCACGTGAGCGCGGTCACCGCCGAGCTCTCCCGACGGGGACACCGAGTGCTCGTGATCGCGCCGTCGCGCTCCGTCGAGAGGGCGCGCGCCTGCCGGCGCGCTCTACGCTCCTCGCGCGACGCGCCGGAGAGGCTGCTGGAGGGCACCGATCGAGGGCAGCCCGCCGTGCTCGCGGTCGGCGAGGTGCTCGACCTGCCGGGGGGCGGCCACACGCGGCTGCGGCCGCCCGCCGCGCTGCCGATCGACGTGGCCAGGACGATCGAGCAGCTGCTGGCGAGCCTCCCGCTCGACTTCGTGCACGTCCACGAGCCGTTCGCGCCGAGCGCGTCCAACGCCGCCCTGCGCCACTCCAGATCGCTGAACGTCGCCACCTTCCACGCTCCGACGGAGCGGCTGCTCTCCACGCTGATCGCACGGAGGTTCGTGGAGACGTTCTTCGGGCGCCTGGACGCGCGGACCGCGACCGGCGCGCAGACGGCGGCGCTGATGGAACGCTACTTCCCCGGCTCCTACACCCTGATCGGCGGCGAGAGCGGCGGCGAGCGCGACAGCGCAGCTCTGGTCGACGAGGTGGAGGCGGTCTACGAGCAGGTCGCCGCCCGCAGGCACGCAGGCGAGGGCGACGAGGTCCTGCGCGCCCGACTGGCGGCCAGGCCGCTGATCGACGTCGACCTGCACATGCACACCGACCACTCACCCGACTGCGCCACGCCCGTGGAGGTGCTGCTCGCGACCGCGCGAGAACGGGGGCTCGGCGCGATCGCGATCACCGATCACAACGAGGTCTCCGGGGCCCTGGAGGCGGTGCGGCAGGCGACGGCCTCCGATGGGCAGCCGCCCCTGAAGGTGATCGTCGGCGAGGAGGTCAAGACGGGCTCGCAAGGCGAGGTGATCGGGCTGTTCCTGCACGAGCGGATACCGCGAGGGCTCACCATGCAGGAGACGATCGCCGAGATCCGCCGCCAGGGCGGCCTCGTCTACATGCCCCACCCCTTCGACCGCCTGCACGCGGTGCCCGACTACGAGCACCTGCTGCCGGTGCTCGATCAGATAGACGCGCTGGAGATCTTCAACCCGCGGGTGGCGATCGGCTCATTCAACGAGGAGGCCGCCCGGTTCGCGGCCAAGTACCGGATCGTGCCCGGCGCCGGCTCGGACTCCCACGTCGCGCAGGGGCTCGGGTCGGTGCGGATCAGGATGCGCGACTTCGACGGTCCGCAAGAGTTCCTGCAGTCGCTGCGCGACGCCGACATCCTCACCCGGCCGACCAGCCTTCTCTACGTGCAGGCATTGAAGTTCCTGCAGACCAAGGCGACGCCGGCCGCGGCGCGGCGGGCCAGCCGGGAGCGGCGGGTACGGCGGGCACGGCGGAGATGAGCGAGCATGGCGAGCGCCGCGGCCGTATGACCCGCGACGCGGCGCGGCGGGCACGGCGGGCACGGCGGGGCCGGCGGCGATGAGCGCGCATCCGATGAGCCGGCACGCAAGACACCGTGCGCAAGCGGCGATGCACGCGCAAGGAGACGCGGCACCCCCGTCTAATCCCGCGTCGATGCCGCTGACCGACGACGAGATCTCCGAGAAGTACCTGGAGCGCGCGATCCGGGAGCTGAACGCGCTGACCCGCGAGCTGCAGGCCTGCGAGGGCTGCCCGCGCGGCCAGAAGATGCCGGTGCTCGGCTCCGGGCACCCGCAGGCCGACATCATGCTGATCAAGCACATGGCCGCGCCCTCGGAGATCGAGGAGGGCGTCGCCTTCTACGGGCGCGCCGGAACGGCGCTGATGAAGGCGTTCAAGCGCCTGACGATCGACCCGCTCGCCGTCTACGGCACGCTCTGCGTGAAGTGCCCGCTCCCCGACCCCTCCCTCGCCGACGCCGCCTGCGTGCGCCGGGTGCTGGAGGAGATCGCGATCGTGCAGCCGAAGATCATCGTCGTGATGGGCCCGTCCGCGCTGGCCGCCCTGAACGAGATGGAGATCCCGCTCGGCCGCGCGCTCAGTGAGCGGCCCGGCGAGATCCAACGCCTCACCCCCACGACCGAGGCTTTGTACGTCCCCAGCATCGACGACTCGCTGGACGAGCAGAACGCCAAGCGCGCGTTCTGGGACGCCTTCCGGGCGCTCGGCGACTGGTACGCCGCGCAGCCGCCCTACTAGCCCGGCGCCGCCGGTCCCCACAACACCTGGCGGGCGAGCCCGTGAGCATCCCGCCGGACGCACGGTCCCGGGCCGCCCCGGGCCGGGCGGTCCCTCACATCGTGAGCACGATCTTGCCGAGCTTGCCGCCCGCGGCGAAACGGTCGTAGGCGGCGGCCGCCCGCGCCAGCGGGAACGTCTCCGCGATCGGCACCTTCACGGCGCCGGAGGCGAGCAGCGGCAGCACCTCCCGCTCCACGCGGCGGCTCGCGATCGCCTTCTCCTCGAGCGGCCGGCTGCGCAGGGTCGAGCCGTGGATCCGCGCCCGCTTCCCCATCAGCGCGAGCAGGTTGAGCTCCGCCTTGGCGCCGGCGCCGACGCCTATCACCACGATCCGGCCGCCCTCTGCCAGGGCGGCCATGTTCTCGGCGAGGTTGGGGGCGCCGACCAGCTCCAGGATCACGTCGAACGGGCCGCGCTCGGCGAACCCCTCCGGCGCGATCGCCTCCGCGCCGAGCGCTCCCACCGCCTCCCGCAACAACTCGTTGCGCACGGTGGCGGTCACGGCCGCGCCGGCCGCGCGGGCGAGCTGGATCGCGGCGGTGCCGACGCCGCCGGCAGCGCCATGCACCAGCAGCCGCTCGCCGGAGCGCAGGCCGGCCTGGCCGAAGATCGCGTCATGCGCGGTGATGAAGACCTCCGGCACGCCGCCGGCCTCATCCCATGACA
>DAHVAB010000165.1 GCA_027314825.1 Solirubrobacterales bacterium | reverse complement strand
GGGGGTGAGCGCGACCGCGCTCTCTCTCACCTGAATATCTCTTGACGACATGCCCTTCCCTCACATGGCAGCAAACAGCGTCTTCCTAAGCGCGGCATTCGCGGGCGCTGAGAACTTGCTCATCGCGCCGCCGGTCCGCGAGGTCGCCTCTGAGGCGCTCCCCTCCGGGTCGCGCCGCGCGGGTCGCGCTGCGGCGTTCTCCCGGCCGGCTGCGTCCACGCGCGCTAAGGCATATGCGGCGGCCTGCCGATGTAGGCCCCGTGGTCTCACCCCACAGCGCGAACCGACTCGCTCACACCCGCGCTCGCGCCGCGGTCGCGGCGGCCTTGACCGTGCCGATCGCCACGCTCGCGACCGTGGCGCTGCCGGCGACGCCGGCGGGGGCGCGGGGGGTGCACGGGCGCTCGGCGCCGCTGCGGCGAAGCGTCGCCGCCGATGCGGATGCGCTCGCGACCATCGCCGCGCGGCCCACGAGCGGCGTCTTCGCGCTCGACTGGGAACCCGGCAACGCTCACCAGCGCCGCTGGAGCAGCGTGCTCGACCCCTTCCTGTGGGAGATCGGCGCCGGAGGGCTCTCGGCGGCTCCGCCGGTCACCCGCGCCACGGCGGCCGGCTCGCGCTCCGCCGCCACCGGCGCAGCCGCGACGGTCACCCGGACCGTGACGGTGACCGCGACCTCCTCCGCATCCTCCTCGGCCCCCTCTGGGCTCGCGCCGATCGCGGGCGTCTCGACAACGGGCGCCTCCACCACGGCCGTCTCCACGACGGCGGTCTCCACCGCCTCGCCGCTGCCCAGCACCGCAGGGGCGCCCGTGCCCGCCGCCGCCCCGTCCGACCCCGCCGTCCCCGGCAGCCAGGCCGCGCCGCACACGCCCTCCGGGCCCCTCCTCACCATCCTGCCGCTGCCGACCTCGCTGTCGCATGCCCTGAAGAAGGGCCTGAGCGTGCGCTACTCGGTCGACCGGCAGGTCGCCGGCTACTTCGAACTCCTGATGTCGAGGCCCGTGGCGCGGCGGCTGCACATCCACGGCGAGCACTCGCGCTGGCTGCAGGGCGCCGGCCGCGGGCAGACCCTGATCGCCTACCGCCTGCTCGTCACCACCCGCGGGGCGCACGGGCGGATCGAGCTGACGATCCCGTCGAAGGCCGCCGCCCGCCTGCGCAGCCTCGCCCACCTGACCCTGACCCTGCGTGTGATGGTCCGCGACGCGGCCCGCCGCAAGCCGAAGATCGTCCACCTGCAGAGCGTCATCACGCTGAAGGGGCCGGCGGCGATCCACGCGATTCACACGCGCAGCCACTAGGATCGAGTGAGGACGCTGTCCGCCGGCCGCCCTCACCGGCGCGGGCTGCGGCGCAACGCGTAAAGAGCGACGCCTCCGGGCAGAGGAGTCAGTGATGCAGCGCAACGAGAGCGATCAGCTCAGGCGGCGCTCGATCGACACGATCAGGGCGCTCGCGATGGACGCGGTCCAGCAGGCCAACGCCGGCCACCCGGGCACCGCGATGGCACTCGCCCCGCTCGCCTACACGATCTTCACGCGCGAGCTCTCCTTCAACCCGGAGGCCCCGGCCTGGCCGGACCGCGACCGGTTCGTGCTCTCAGCCGGGCATGCCTGCATCCTCCAGTACGCGCTGCTGCACCTCACCGGATACGACCTCTCCCTCGATGATCTGCGCCAGTTCCGCCAGTGGGGCTCTCGCACCCCGGGCCACCCGGAGCGGGGCCACACTCCCGGGGTGGAGGTGACGACCGGGCCGCTCGGGCAGGGGGTCGGCAACGCCGTCGGGATGGCGATCGCCGAGCGGTTCCTCGCCGAGCGCTACAACCGCCCGGGCCACCGCGTCGTCGACCATCGCACCTTCGCGATCTGCTCCGACGGCGATCTGATGGAGGGAGTCAGCCAGGAGGCCGCGTCGATAGCCGGCCACTTCGGCCTCTCCAAGCTGACCGTCTGCTACGACGAGAACCACATCACCATCGACGGCTCGACCGCGATCTCCTTCGACGGCGAGGATCATCTCGCCCGCTTCGCCGCCTACGGCTGGCACGTGCAGCGCGTCGAGGACTCCGAGGACACGGCTGCGCTGGAGGCCGCCCTGGACGCGGCTCGCGCCGAGGGCGAGCGGCCCTCCTTCATTGCGGTCCGCTCCCATATCGCCTATCCGGCTCCGAACGCGACCGACACCGCCAAAGCCCACGGCGCGCCGCTCGGCGAGCAGGAGGTCCGCCTCACCAAGGAGGCGATGGGGATGGACCCGGACCGCGCCTTCGACGTTGCCGATGAGGTCTACGAGCACATGCGGCTCGCGGGCGAGAGGGGCGCCGGCGCCCAGGCGGAGTGGGAGGAGCGCGCGCGGCGCTGGCGTGAGGAGCTGCCGGACCTGGCGGCCGACTGGGAGCGCGCATGGTCGGGACGGCTCGCCGACGGCTGGCGGGAGGCGCTGCCCAGCTTCCAGGCCGGCGATGGCCTGGCCACCAGGGCCGCGGGCGCGAAGGCGATGGCCGCCTTCTCCGAGCACGCGCCGACGATGATCGGCGGCGCGGCCGACCTGGTCGAGTCGACCAAGACCGTCTTCGAGGGGGCCGGGCAGTTCAGCCGCGTGCACGCCGGGCGCAACGTCCCGTTCGGGATCAGGGAGCACGCGATGGGCGCGATCGTCAACGGCGCCGCCGCGCACGGCGGGATCGTCAAGCCTTACGGCTCCACCTTCCTGATCTTCTCCGACTACATGCGCCCCTCGATCCGCCTCTCCGCGCTGATGGGCCTGCCGGTCGTATGGGTCTTCACCCACGACTCGGTCGGCCTCGGCGAGGACGGCCCCACCCATCAGCCGATCGAGCAGTGCTCCTCCCTGCGTGCGATCCCCGGCCTCTGGCTGATCAGGCCCGGCGACGCCAACGAGACCGCCGCCGCGTGGGAGGCGGCGCTCGCGCGCGCCGACGGGCCGGTCGCGCTGGCGCTCTCCCGTCAGAGCGTGCCGACGCTCGACCGTGAGGGCGAGGGCCTCGGTGCGGCCGGCGAGCTGCACCGTGGCGGCTACGTGCTCTGGGACTCCGCTGGCTCCATGAGCGGCGGCGGCGAGAGCAACGGCTCCGATGGCGCAGAGCGATCCGAGGCGGAGCTGATCCTGATCGCGACCGGCAGCGAGCTCGCGCCGACCCTTCAGGCCGGCCGGCGCCTGGCCGCCGAGGGCCGCTCGGTGCGGGTGGTCTCGATGCCGTGCGTGGAGCTCTTCGAAGCTCAGGATGCGGCCTACCGCGACGCGGTGATCCCGCCGGATGCGCCCGCCCGGCTGGCCGTCGAGGCCGGCGCGAGCATGAGCTGGTGGCGGTGGGTCGGCGACCGGGGCGACGTGGTCGGCATCGACCGCTTCGGCGCCTCCGCGCCCGGCAAGCGCGTCCTGGCCGAGCTGGGGCTGGACGCGGACTCGATCGCGGACCGCGCCGCGGCGCTGCTGGAGCGGATCTATGCGGATGCCGAGGCGGCGGCCGATGCGTAGGCGGCCCGCGGCGGCGCGCCACCTCAGCGCCTCCACGCCGAGGCCGCGGGCGATGCGTGGAGTATCCGCGCCGGCGGCCGGCGAGCGTCGTAACCTCGAGAGCGGCCCGCAGGCGCGAGCGTGCCGCGCACCGATCATGCGAGCAAGGAGAAGACCATGACATCGAGCCTCTCCCCGCTGCACCGCCTCTCGGCGATCGGCCAGAGCGTGTGGGTCGACTTCCTCTCCCGCGAGTCGATCCACGGCGGGCACCTGCAGCAGATGATCGACCGCGATGCCGTCGTCGGTGCCACCTCCAACCCGACGATCCTGCAGAAGGCCATGACCTCCGGCGAGCGCTACGACGAGCAGATGCGCGAGCTCGCTGAGCAGGGCCTGGACCCCGAGCAGTGCTTCTGGGCCATGGCGCAGCGCGACATCGCCGACGCCTGCGATCTCTTCCGGCCGATCTGGGAGGCCGGCCACGGCCGCGACGGCTACGTCTCCCTGGAGGTCGACCCGACGCTCGCCTACGACACGCTCGCAACCTTCCGGGAGGCGATTCGCCTGCACGAGCAGGTCGATCGCCCCAACCTGATGGTGAAGATCCCCGCCACCGAGCCGGGACTTGCCGCCGTCGAGGACGTGATCGCCAAGGGCCGCTCGGTCAACGTCACCCTGATCTTCTCGCTGCGCCGCTACGCGGCCGTCGCCGAGTCCTACGTCCGCGGCATCGAGCGGCTGATCGCCGAGGGCGGCGACCCTCGCCCGGTCGCATCGGTGGCTAGCTTCTTCGTCTCCCGGATCGACACGGAGGCCGACCGCCGCCTGCAGGAGGCCGGCGCGCCGCCGGCGCTGCTCGGCCGGCTCGCGGTCGCCAACGCGAAGCTCGCATACCGGATCGCCACCGAGCTCTTCAGCGGGCCCCGCTGGGAGTACCTGGCGAGCAAGGGCGCCAGGCCCCAGCGGCTGCTGTGGGCCTCGACCTCCACGAAGAGCCCCGACTACCCCGACACCCTCTACGTCGACGAGCTGATCGGCCCTGACACGGTCAACACGATGCCCGAGGAGACGATCGCCGCCTATCAGGACCATGGCAGCCCGCAGCGGCGTCTGGACGTCTCGGTCTCCGACGCGCAGAGCCTGCTCGGCGCGCTGGCCGACGCGGGCGTCGACTACGACGATGTGACCGAGACGCTGGAGCGGGAGGGCGTGCAGAAGTTCTCCGACTCCTTCGAGGATCTGCTGGCCGGCATCGCCGAGAAGCTCGGGGCGCTCACCCCGGCGTAGGGATCTGGGAGCTTCGTCGGCCGTGGGGGTCCAGGCGGATGGCAACGTGCCGAGCCCGCCGCGCGAGCGGGGACCGTGGCTGCTGGCGCTCGCACTCCTGCTCGTCTGCTGCGGCGCGATCGCCGCGGTGATGAGCGGAGCGGTCGGCTCTCGCCGCACCCCGCCGCCGCTGCCGGCTCACGTCGCCACTCCGCGGCCGGCGGCAACGATCCTCGACCGTCGCACCGGCCGTCGCATCTACGCCTCCGCCACCCGGCCGTCGAAGCCCGCGAAGATCGTCGCCACCGCCCAGGCGGGCGCGCAACGCCCTTCCTTCGCCCCCACGGAAGCAGCGCTGGCCGCGCCGTCGCTGCCGATCTCCCGCCGCTGGATCGAAGGCTTCTACCCGATCTACGAACAGGCGCAGAAGGCGTTCGGCGTCAACTGGCTGCTGATCGCCTCGATCCACCGCCAGGAGTCGGCCTTCTCGACCGCTCCCACCACCTACCACGGCCTCAACTTCGCCGGCTGCTGCGGTGGGCCGATGCAGTTCAACGTCACCGACGGCCCGCCCACCACCTGGGCGCTGGTCGCCGACTCCTACCGCTACGGCCGCCGTCCCGCCCGCTACGACCACCGCACCGCCAGGCACCCCTCCATATACGACGACTTCGACTCGATCATGGCGGCCGCCCACCTGCTCTCCCTCGACGGGGCCGGCTATGCGCTGGACGACTCCGCCTGGTGGGCGGCCTACGACTACTACGGCCACGACGCCTACGGCGTCCTCTACGCCGATCAGGTCCTCGCTCGCGCGATCGGCTGGTCCCAGCACGGCTTCTGCGTCAACTGCGCTGCCGGCGGCGGCCTCGTAGGCGCCGTGCAGGCCGCCTACGGGGCGCCGGTGCTCGCTCAGCTGCGCGCCGCGGCGAGGCTGCAGGCCGCTACGCCGCGGACCCGGCGGCGGCGCCGGACGCTCGCGCGATCAGCTCGCCGGCGACCCGGTCGGTCGCGCCGCTAGTGCCGCCGAGCAGGCGGCTGGAGAGCTGCGCGCGGCGGAAGTAGAGCGGCGCGTCGTGCTCCCAGGTGGCGCCGATCCCGCCGTGGACGGAGATCATGCTCCGTGCCGCCGTGCTGAGCGCCCTGCCGGCGACCGAGCGGGCGGCGTTCGCCGCCAGCGCGAACTCCTCGGGCGCGCCGCCGCGCGCCCAGCCGGCGTAGTAGAGCAGCGAGCGCCCGTTCTCCAGCTGGCGCAGCACCTCGGTCAGCGAGTGCTTGACCGCCTGGTAGGAGCCGATCGCGCGGCCGAACGTA
>DAHVAB010000164.1 GCA_027314825.1 Solirubrobacterales bacterium | reverse complement strand
GCATCCGCGAGCGCTCTGGCGAGCGTGAACCCTGTCGGCCCAGCCTCATACGCCACGCGCGCCGGACCTGGCAAGCCGGCGCAGAACTCCACCACCGCACTCGTCCTGCCAGAGAGCCTGCGCGAGCGCATCTCGCCCGACACCCGGTCCACCGTGACCGCGACCACCTTCGCCGCATGCACATCCAACCCCACGAACGTCCTAACCTGCGCCATGGTCGGCACCTCCATGATTGCGGTCGGCGCCCAGGCCATTCCTGGACGCTCAACCCGCGCACCTCATGCGCGGGTGCCGACCCTCACACCACAACCGGACGCCAGAGAACGGCGTCACATATGGTCTAGCATCCCGGTTCATGGGCAGCGAGGGCGCGACGGTCGCGGAGGAGGAGTACCTGCAGAGCCTCTTCTGGCTGCACGAGGCCGGCCTTCCCATGACAGGGGCAAACGTGGCCAGGGCGATGCAGCTCTCCGCGCCGACGGTGCACGAGATGGTCGGGCGCCTTGAGCGCGACGGCTACATAACCAGGGCGAAGGACCGGACGATCTCGTTCACCGACGAGGGCGTCGCCCACGCCGAGACGGTGGTCCGTCGCCACCGGCTGATCGAGCGCTTTCTCACCGACGTGCTGGGTATCCCCTGGGACGAGGTCCACGAGGAGGCCGAGCGGCTTGAGCACGCGATGTCACAGGTGCTCGAAGAGCGGATGCTGACCGCGATCGGCGACGCGAAGACATGCCCGCACGGCCATCCGATCGTGGTCGGCGCGCGGATCGAGGGCGTGCCGCTGGCCGACGTCGCCGAGGGCGCCTCGGTGCGCATCCTGCGCTTCGAGAACGAGGCCGAGGACCTGCTCCACTACCTGAAGGAGTCCGGCATCGAGCCTGGCATGACCGGCACGCTGGCGGCGCGCAGTGAGCAGGAGGTCGTCGTCGAGGCCGAGGACGGCCGTCGCTGTGCGCTCACCCCGAGCGTCGCCGAGACCGTCTCGGTGGTGGCCGACCCCTCGCCGCCGCCGCGCACCGCGCTGCCGGAGCAACTCGTGCTCGGCCAACGATACGGCAGGTAGCTCGGCGCGGAGGCGGCGTCAGAGCGAGTGATAGGCGTCCGCCAACCGCTTGACGCCCTCGTCGATCTGCTCGGGCGTCACGCCGGAGTAGGCGATCCGCAGGGTGTTCTGGCCGCCGGCAAGCAGGAAGTCCCCTCCCTTCACGAAGGCCAGGCCCCGCTCGGCGGCAGCGCCGTGCAGGGCGCCGACATCGGTTCCCTCCGGGAGTGTCACCCACATGAAGTAGCCACCCTCCGGAGGCGTGAACCGTGCCTCCGGCAGCTCTCGGCGCAGCGCATCCGCGAGCACCGCGACCCGCTCCGCCAGCGCCGTCCTCACCGTCTCGATCGAACGCTCGATCGCGCCGGAGGCGCAGAACTCATACACGATCGCCTGGGCGACCATGTTCGGCGAGATGTAGGTGTTGGTCGCCAGCTGTGCGATCGCCGCGATCTCCTGCGGCGGGCCGACCAGGTATCCGACGCGGATGCCGGGGCAGACGGTCTTGGAGAAGGAGGAGGCATATATGACGCGGTCGGGGTCGAGCGAGAGCATCGTGGGCAGCGGCTCCCCTCCGAAGCGCAGCGCGACGTACGGGTCGTCCTCGAAGATCGTGAAGTCGTGCTGGGCGGCCAGCTCCAGCAGACGCCTGCGCTTGGCCAGCGAGATCGTGTAGCCGGCCGGGTTCTGGAAGTTCGGGATGATGTGAGCGAGCTTCGCCGCCACGCCTCCCTCCAGCAGCCGCGCCAGCGCGTCGACGTCGATCCCGTCGGGCGCGAGCTCCACCGCATGCACGCTCGCGCCGCGCGTGCGCAGCGAGAGCAGCGTCCGGTCGTAGGTCGGCTTCTCCACGATCACCGCGTCGCCCTTGGACACGAGATGCTCGAAGAGGAAGGCGTCGGCCTGCATCGAGCCGTTGGTGACGATCACCCGCTCCGGCTCCACGCCGTGCCTGTCGGCGATCCACGCCCGCAGCCGTCCATACCCGACCGAGGTGCCGTACGCGGTGGCGCCGGCCGGGTCGCTCTCGAAGGCACGTCCGGCGGCCGCACGCAGGCCCTCGACGTCGATGATGTCCAGCGACGGTGCGCCGCGGGCGAATGAGATCGTGGCTGAGCTCGGCATGGCCGGAAGCTTATATGTGAGCCGCGGTCGTGCGCGCGAGGTCGCCCGCGCCGCTCAGCGGGGCTCCCGCGGCGGCTCGGCAGGCGCCCGGCGCAGCGAGATGATCCGGTCGTAGTCGGCTATGAGTGCCCGCATCGTCTGCTCCAGACGGTCGCGAAAGCGCGTCAGCTCCGCAAGGTCGATCGTCTCGTCGGAGGGGCGGGCGGCCGCTGCCTGCGCCGCCTCCCCACGGCCCGGCCGACCGCGCCAGGCCGCTCCGCTCGGCGCCTGTCGTTCCTGCGGCTGCCCTGCCGGACTCGGCTCCGCCTGCGCCTGCCAGCGGCCGGGCTGAGCACCGGGCGTCGCCTCGTCGACGAGCCTCGCACTGTCGTGTCCGCGTGCGGGGAACGCCTCGCCCTGCGCGGAGGATTGGCCCACCCCGGCCCCTCCCGGCGCGGAATAGGCGCCGCCGACGCCCGCGTGCGCGGGGAACGCCTCGCCCTGCGGAGAGGATGCGGGCACCCCGGCCCCTCCCGGCGCGGAATAGGCGCCACCGGCGCCCGCGTGCGCGGGGAACGCCTCGCCCCGCGCGGAGGATGGGCCCACCCCGGCCCCTCCCGGCGCGGAATAGGCGCCGCCAGCGCCCGCGTGCGCGGGGAACGCCTCGCCCTGCGCGGAGGATGGGCCCACCCCGGCCCCTCCCGGCGCGGAATAGGCGCCGCCGGCGCCCGCGTGCGCGGGGAACGCGCCGGCCTGCTCCGGCGCGGGAGGCACGCCGGTCCCGGCGGCCTGCGGCGGCTGCCGGTAGGCCCCCTGCCCCTCATCGGTGCCGCGCAGCGCGCGCTCAAGCTCATGCAGCTTGCGCTCGAGCTCGGCGAGCGTCCTTCCTACCTCTCTGTCCACACGGTTAGCGTACCGGCGCCGAGGACGACTCGCCAAGCATCTGCACCGCGAGCTCTGCGACCTCGGTCGGTGTGCGCCCGACGCGCACGCCCTTCGCTTCCAGCGCCTGCGCCTTCGCCGCCGCCGTTCCGGCGGAGCCGGAGACGATCGCTCCGGCGTGGCCCATCTGCTTGCCGGGCGGGGCGGTGAAGCCGGCGATGTAGGCGACGACCGGCTTCGAGACGTGCTCGGCGATGTATTCGGCAGCCTCCTCCTCGGCGGAGCCGCCGATCTCGCCGGAGAGCACGATCAGCTCGGTCTGCTCGTCGTCCTCGAAGAGCTCGAGAACGTCGACGAAGGAGGAGCCCGGAACCGGGTCGCCGCCGATCCCGACGATCGTGCTGCAGCCGAAGCCGGCCTGCGCGATCTCGTTGCCGATCTGGTAGGTGAGCGTGCCCGAGCGGGAGACGACCCCGACATTGCCCTCACTGAAGAAGGAGGCGGGGATGATCCCGACGTTCGCCTTGCCGGGAGAGAGGATGCCGGGGCAGTTCGGGCCGATCAGCCGCGTCCCGGGATGGTCTCGCCTGACCGTGTTGTACACCTTCAGCTCGTCATGGGCGGGAATGCCCTCGGTGATCGTGATGATCAGCTCCACGCCCGCGGCCGCCGCCTCGAGGATCGAGTCGGCGGCGAAGCGCGGCGGCACGAAGATCATCGCCGTGTTCGGGCGGGTCTGCGCCACCGCGTCGGCGAAGCTGTCGAAGACGGGGATGCCCTCCACGTCCTGGCCGCCCTTGCCGGGCGTGACGCCGCCGACGACGTTCGTCCCATAGCGGCGGTTGTTCAGCGTGTGGAACGAGCCCTCTTTGCCGGTGATCCCGGCGACGAGAAGACGGGTCTCCCTGTCGATCAGGATCGACATCAGGCCTTCGCCTCCTCACGCCCGGCGGCCAGGGCGACCACCATCTCCGCGGCCTCGTTCATCGTCCTCGCCGGATGCACGTTCGGCAGCGCCGCATCCGCCAGCAGCGCGCGGCCGGCCTCGTCGTTGGTGCCGTCGAGGCGGACGACGAACGGCACGCTCGGTCGGATCTCCTCGAAGGCGGCGATCAGCCCCTTCGCCACCTCGTCGCAGCGGGTGATCCCGCCGAAGATGTTGAACAGCACCGCCTTCACCGCATCGTTGGCGAGGATCAGGTCGACCGCCTGCTTGATCTTCTCCGCGTCGGATCCGCCGCCGGCGTCCAGGAAGTTCGCCGGGCTGCCGCCGGCCCTTGCCACGACGTCGAGCGTCGACATCACAAGGCCCGCCCCGTTGCCGAGGATCCCGATGTCGCCGTCGAGCTTCACATACTGCACGCCCTGCTCTTTGGCCCGGCGCTCGATCGGGTCTTCGTTGGCCGTATCCGAGAGATCCTGGTTCTCCGGGTGGCGGTAGAGCGCGTTGCCGTCGAGAGACACCTTCGCGTCGAGCGCCCTCACCTGCCGATCGGGGGTGACGATCAGCGGGTTGATCTCCGCCAGCGTCGCATCCTCGGCATCCCAGACCTCATAGAGCGCCACCAGGGCGTCGGCCACGCCCTGGCGGACATCCTCCTCGGCGCCGCCCTCTGTCGCGATCCGCAGCGCCTGCTCCGAGTCCAGGCCCTTCAGCGAGTCGACGTGGCTGCGAACGAGCCTCTCCGGCGTCTCCTTGGCGATCTGCTCGATCTCCACGCCGCCCTCGGTCGAGAACATCACCAGCGGCTGCTTGGCGGAGCGGTCGAGCAGCACCGAGGCGTAATACTCGGTCGCGATATCGGAGGCGTGCTCGATCCAGAGCGTGTGCACCGTGTGCCCGCGAATGTCCATCCCGAGGATGTTGCCGGCATGCTCGCGCACCTCGTCGGCGTCGGCGGCGAGCTTCACCCCGCCGGCCTTGCCGCGGCCGCCGATCAGGACCTGCGCCTTGACCACCACCGGATAGCCGACCTCGTCGGCCGCAGCCAGCGCCTCATCGACGGTGGCGACCGCGCGGCCCGGCGAGACGGCCAGGCCGTGCCTGGCGAAAAGCTGCTTGCCTTGATATTCGAGCAGGTCCATCGGGTGGCGGACTCTAACCGATCGCTTCGGCCTGCGCGCAGGCGTGCCGCCTGCAGGAACGGCATAATGCGCCGACCGATGCCGATTCCGAAGAACACCACATGGGTCACATTCGACGTCTACGGCTCCCTCATCGATTGGGAGACCGGTATCTACGACGCCTTCGTCAAGGAGGCGGAACGCGACGGCGCCACGATCGTCGCACGCGAGGAGCTGATCCCGATCTTCCACGAGGTCTCCCAGGAGGTCGAAGCCGGCTCCTACGAGCTCTGGGCCGAGGTGCTCAGGCGCACCGCCCTGCAGACCGCCAAGCGGATCGGCTGGGATCTGGAACCGTCCCGCTCCGGCTTCCTGCCCGACTCGATCCCGCGGTGGATGCCATTCAAGGAAACCGCCGC
Source organism: Solirubrobacterales bacterium (assembly GCA_027314825.1). GTDB lineage: Bacteria > Actinomycetota > Thermoleophilia > Solirubrobacterales > Solirubrobacteraceae > Palsa-744. Next base: position 558 of record DAHVAB010000164.1, on the reverse strand, counting down.
GCAGCTGCAGAAGCTCTCCAAGAGCTTCAAGCTCGGCCTGATCGCCAACGTCGACGACAAGCTGCTCGGACAGACCCGCCGGCACCTGCACAGCGACTTCGACCTCGTCGTCACCGCCCAGCAGGTCCGCTCATACAAGCCGGAACCGGCGCACTTCGTCGAGTTCGCCCGCCGCGTGGGCGGCAAGAAGGGCTGGGTGCACATCGCGGCCAGCCATCACCACGATGTCGTTCCCTGCCTCAAGCAGCGGATACCGGTGATCTGGATCAATCGCTCCAAGCAGCCGTTGGAGAGCTCGCAGAAGAAGCCGACCGCCGAAGTCTCCAGCCTCCGCGAGGCGGTCAAGCTGCTCGAAGGCGAAGACGGCTGAAGCCGCGGCGCCGGCGGCGGCCCGTCCGGCCCGTCCGGCTCAGGGCTTCCACCCGGCACGCTGCGGCCAAGCTGCTCGAAGGCGAAGACGGCTGAAGCGCGGGCGCACGCCGGCGGCGGCCCGGCCCGGCCCGTCCGGCTCAGGGCTTCCACCCGGCACGCTGCGGCCAGGCTGCTCGAAGGCGAAGA
>DAHVAB010000163.1 GCA_027314825.1 Solirubrobacterales bacterium | reverse complement strand
GCCGCCGCGGCGCCCGGCCCGCGGGTCCTGCCACGCAGCGCCCCGTCTCCGTCGACCAACGCTCAGGTGCCCCGAGCACCGCAGCCCGGCGGCGGCGGCCCGCGAAGGCCAGCCTCAGGCCGGCGAGGGCCGACGGACCGCCACGGTCATGCGGGTCACGGCGCAGAGCCGCTCCGCGTCGTCGCTGAAGCGAACATCCCAGACCCAGGTGGTGCGCCCGGAGTGCAGCCGCACCGCCTCCGCGGTGACCACCCCTTCGGTGATCGGGCGCAGGAAGCTCGTGCTGTTGGACAGGCCCATCGCCACATTGCCGTCCTCCATGACCGCGAGCGCGGTCGCCATCGAGGTGAGCGACTCGGCGATCGCGGCCAGCACGCCGCCGTGCAACAGGCCGGCGGGCTGCAGCAGTCGCTCTGAGACCTCCACCCGGGCACTGGCGTGCTCCGGGGCGCACTCCAGCACCTGCAGGCCATAGAGACGGTCGAACCCGACCATCGCCTCGTTGATCTGCTCGGCCGTCGGCATCGCCATGGGGCGGCCACGATAGCCTACCCTGAAGGTCCGAGCCGGTCGCGGCGCAGCCGGTGCGCCCCGCAGCCGGCGGCAAGGGGAGTCGGCCGGGTCGCCGGCGGCGCCGTCACCGCTTCACCACGATGAGCAGAACACACGAGCTTCCACCCGATCAGCGCGCCGCGCTCTCGCTGCTGCTGCGCTCCCACAAGAGCCATGCCGAGGTGGCGCAGACGCTCGGGATCGACCCGCGCGCGGTCCACGATCGCGCCCATGCGGCGCTCGCGGTGCTCGCGCCGCAGCTGGCCCGCCGGCTCGAGGCGCAGGAGCGCGAGCGGATCGGCGAGTACCTGCTCGGCCAGCTCTCCGCGGAGCGCGCCGACGGGGTCAGGCTGGAGCTGGCCGCCTCGGCGCCCGCGCGGGAGTGGGCCGCCGCGATCTCAGAAGAGCTCGGCGAGCTCGCCGGCGATGACGGGGGCCTGCCGGGGATCCCCGTCGCCGTCGTGGCGGCGCAGCCGTCGTCCTCGCCACCGCAGGCACGCGCTGCCGGGGCAAGCCAGGCGCCGCCACGCGCTGCCGGGGCGAGCCAGGCGCCGCCACGCGCTGGCGGGGCGGTAAACGCGGACCAGCCGGCACGGGCGGCCCGGCCGGAGCACGGATCGGCCCACCTTGACGAAGCGAATGCGCAGGACGGCGGCGCACAACTGCTGGAGCGCGTCTCCCGCCGCGGCGGCGCCCTGCTGCTCGCCGGGCTGATCGCAGCGGTGATCGCGATCGTGGTCGTGATCGTGACCAGTGGGGGCGGTGCGGGCGCAGGGAGCACCGGCAGTGGGAGCCGGGGCACCGCCGGAACGCTCGCCTCCAGCCGCGCGGCCGAAACGAGCGGCGAAGGCTCGCCCGCCACCGGCGGGACGAGCGCGAACGGCGGCACGCCCGCCACCGGTGCAACGGGCGCCACCGGCGCGACGGGCGCGAAAGGCAACGGCGCAGCCGGCTCCGGATCCGAACCGGTGCCCAACGTCGAAGGCCAGTCGGTGCTGAGCTCTCCCGAACAGGGCAGCTCGTTGACGGGACGGCTGATCCTGGCCTCCGAGAAAGGCACGCGCGCGATGGTCCTCGCCGCGCGTCACCTTCCGCCGACCGCAGGCTTCACCTACGTCCTCTGGCTTCTGAGCAGCGAAGCGAACGTCAAGCCGCTGGCCTTCCAGACTCCCGCCGTGAAGGCGACCGGCAAGGAACGGGGAGAGATGCTCGCGGGCGGGCTGCTGCCCGAAGACGCGAGCTCCTACGATCGCGTCGAGCTGACCAGGGAGACGGTCAAACACCCGACGACCCCGAGCGCCGAAGTGGTGCTCAGCGGCAGCTTCAAAGCCGGCTGAGCCGTTGCGCCAGCAGCTTGCCCGGCGGCTCGGCGCCAGCTTCAAGTCCGGCTGAGCCGTTGCGCCAGCAAGCTGCCCGGCGGCTCGGCGCCAGCTTCAAGTCCGGCTGAGCCGTTGCGCCAGCAGCTTGCCCGGGTTCATGATCCCGGTCGGGTCGAGCTCGGCCTTCACCGCTCTCAGGGTCGCGATCCCCTCGGCGCCGACCTCCCGGACCATCCAGGGGGCGTGATCGGTGCCGATCGCGTGGTGATGGCTGATCGTCGCCCCCCGTGCGGCGATCGCCTCGCCGGCCGCCTCCTTGACCGCACGCCACTGCCGCAGCTCATCGCCGATCAGCCGGCGGGCGAGGAGGGTGAAGTAGAGGCTGGCACCCGTCTCATAGACGTGCGAGACGTGGCAGCCGAGAATCCCGGGCGTCCCACAGCCGGCCAACGCCGCCGCGATCGCCGCACTCACGGCACGGCGCAGCTCGTCCACGCTCGACCATACGGTCGCCGTCTCCAGCGTCTCGACCATCGCTCCATGGGTGAGCAGCTCGTCGCGCAGGTACGGCGCCTCGAAGCGCGCGGCCAGCCATGCCTCCCCCGGGCCGTGCCCGACCGGCAGGCCTTCGTGGTGGCGGGCGATCTGGCGCGCCGAGCGCATCGCGTGGCGGACCCGTTCCGGGGAGGACCCCTCATATCCGATGATCGCGAGGCACCCGCGGGAGTACCCGCGCACGCCGAGATAGGCGCGTCCGAGCCGATCCTTCAACGCGCTGGCGCCACCGCCATCGGCGCCGGCTGAGGCCATCGCCATGCTGAGAGCGGTCTCCCGCTCATCGGCCAGCCTGGCGACAGCCGGCGTCAGCCCCTCCTGGGCGAGCACGCGCAGCGTCTGCAGGCCCGACTGGAAGTCGCCGAAGAAGATCCCCTCATACCGTCGCGCGGCGGGGGCGCGGCGAACCCTGAGCGTCAGCTCGTCGATCACTCCGAGCGTCCCCTCCGAGCCGAGCACGAGCTCGCGCAGATCCGGCCCCGCGGCGCTGGCGGGCACGGCTCGCAGCGCGAGGCGCCCGGCCGGGGCCGTGAGCGAGAGGCCCAGGACCATGTTCTCGAAGCGCCCGTACCCACCTGAGGCCTGGCCGGCCGATCGCGTGGCCGCGCAGCCTCCGAGCGAGACCTGCTCGAAGGATTGCGGGAAGTGCCCGAGCGTCATCCCCCGGCTGCCGAGCCAGCGCTCCACCGCAGCCACGCGCAGGCCGGCGCCCGCAGTGAGCGTCATCGACTCGCCGTCGAGGCGCCCGGTGGCGCAGATCAGGTCGAGGTCGAGGCAGAGCACCGCGTCGCACTCGCCGCGCAGCGGGGTCAGCCCGCCGACGACCGAGGTGCCGCCGCCGAAGGGCACGACGGCGATCCGGTGGCGGGCGCACACCGCCAGAAGAGCGGCGAGCTCCTCGCGGCTGCGCGGATGCGCGACCGCGTCAGGTGCGCCGGGAGCGCCGTCCGGGAGGCTGAGCTCACCCGATCGCAGACGCACCAGGTCCATGTAGCTGCGCCCGGCGGCATGCCGGATCCGTTCGTTGCGGTCGGCGCGCAGCCGCTGCGCCCCCAGCAGATCCCGCAACGCCGCCTCCGCGGACTCGCTCAGGGTCGGGGCCTCCAGGCGCACGGCGTCCAGGGCGACCGGCGGCCGCGACGCTCCGCCGAGGCCGATCTCCCCGGCGATCGCGCGAAGCGCGCGGCGGTCGAGCATCGGCGGGCGACCATCTCGGCCCCAGCCCCACCAGCGCATCGGCGCAGCGCTCTGCGCGGGCATGCCACCGCCCCGGCCGCCATCGCCACCGGGATTCTCAGCCTGCGATCTGGGCAAGGCCCTCGAGCGCCTCATCGAGCGTCCTCACGGCGGCGCGCCGCACCATCGGGCTGCCGAGGCGGGCCAGCGACCTGCTCAGCAGGCCGCCGCCGCCCGCGGCGGGCCTGCCCGGCGCCTGGGCGGGGCTGGAGAGCCAGCCGGGGAGCGTCTGGTGCAGCGTGATGCTCACCTCGGTCGCCCCGCCGTCGGCCGCGCCCAGCCGCAACTCGGTCTCCGCGGACTCCAGCACGGTCGCAAACGGAGTCCCCTCGATCTGCTGCGCCCAGATCAGGCGCATCTCGCTCTCATCGCAGCGCAGGAGCCTGAAGTCGGCCCGCACGATCCGGCCCCGCTCGCTGCGCATCACCTCGGTGAACGCGTGCTCGTCCACTCCCTCCACGCGGGTGACGCGCGGCCACCAGCGCGGCAGGTGGTGGGGATCGCGCACGATCTCCCAGATTTGAGCTGCGGGAGCGTCGATCGTGCGGGTCCGTGTCGTCGTCGGCATCGTCTGGCTCCCTTCGCTTTCCCTGCACAAACCGGCTGTCGTGCTCTTCGGCTCGCCGCCTGTCGCTGCGTCCGCCCCGCCCCGGCCGAGCCGGCGTGCGGTCCGCCGCCTATGAGTCGTAGCGCAGCAGCGAATGCGTCGTGTGGGGCGCGAGCCTGGCCCGCCCGCCCAGGAAGGCGAGCTCCACCAGGAAGCTGCATCCCACGACCTCGCCCCCGGCGCGATCCACCAGCTCGCAGAGCGCGCCCGCGGTTCCCCCGGTGGCGAGCAGGTCGTCGTGGACCAGGACCCGCGCGCCGGACGGTACCGCATCCGCGTGCAGCTCCAGCGCGTCGCTGCCGTACTCCAGCGCATACTCGGCCGCGATCGTCCGCGCGGGCAGCCTGCCCGGCTTGCGTGCGAGCAGGAAGCCGGCGCCGAGCCTCAGGGCGAGGGCGGGCCCGAGCAGGAACCCGCGCGCCTCGGCCGCGAGCACGCAATCGACGCGCATCCCGCTCGCCCGCTCGGCCAGGCCCTCCACCGCGTCGGCGAGGGCCTGCGGGTGAGCCAGCAGCGGGCTCACGTCCTTGAAGACGATCCCCGGCTTGGGAAAGTCCGGCACGTCGCGGATCAGCGCCCGCAGGTCTGTCAATGCGCCCGCCATATCGGCGTCAGCCGAGGATCTTGCGGAGGTCGCGGACGAGCAGCAGGTGCTTGAGGTGCGTGGTGACGGCCGCCAGGCTCTCCAGCGCCTGGACCGCCTCCTTGCGCCGTTGCGGGTTGCGCGAGCGCAGGGCCGGCGCCAGCATCTGCTGCAGCAGGCCCGCCTCGCGGTCGGCGGAGGTGCGGAAGATCCGCAGGTTGCGGCCGCCGACGCCGTAGCGGGCGAGCTCGGCGACGGCTCCGATGATCTCCCGTTCGGTCTCGTCGAAGCAGCGCACGCCGCCGCGGAGCTGGCCTTTGATCACCCCGTACTCTTCGAGCTCGGAGACCAGCGCCTCCTCAGCCCGGGTCTCCTGCAGCACTTCCTGGAGGGTGTAGCGCGCGCCCGATGACTGGCTCACGCTCACGCTGCTTCGCCACGGGCGCATGCCGTCGCGCGCCGGCGCCGAGCCCTCAGTCGGCGAGGCCGCGTCGGAGCGTCCGGCGGCAAGCTCCTGGCGGATCACCCGCAGCGGCAGGAACTCGTCGCGCTGCATCCTCAGGATCGTGCGCAACCGCGCCACATCGGCCTGGGTGTAGAGCCGGTAGCCACCGGGTGTGCGGCGGGGCGAGAGCAGCTTCTGCTCCTCCAGGTAGCGGATCTTGGAGATCGAGATGTCCGGGAACTCCTGCGAGAGAGCCTTGCAGACGGCGCCGATCGTCATCGACTTCGGCCGCATCGCGGCCGGCTGGGACTCCGGATCGGGATCCGGGTCCGGCTCGCCAGCGGCAGGGAGCTGCATCTCCAGGCCGGCCTGGAGCTCCTCGATCTGTGCCTCGGGAGTGGACATCAGCGCAGGATCAGGGTCAGCTTGTACTTGCCGATCTGCAGCTCATCGCCTTCATGGAGCGGCTGAGAGTCGATCCGCGAGCGGTTCACGTAGGTGCCGTTCAGCGAGCCGCAATCGTCGATGTGCCACTGCTCGCCTCGGCTCACCAGCACGGCATGGTCGCGTGAGACGGTCACATCGTCGAGGAACACGTCTGACTCGGGACGGCGCCCGATCGGGATCCGCTCGCCCATGCTCGGAAAGCTCTCCCCCTCCCTGCCGCCGCCGGCGCGCACCACGTACACATCGGTATTCTTCTGAAAGGTTCCGGAAAAGGCGACCCAACGACCGTTCGGCGAGAAGATCGGCTTGGTGAGCAGATCGATGCCGCTGGCGAGCACATGCGCCTGGCCACCCGCGCGCGGGAC
>DAHVAB010000162.1 GCA_027314825.1 Solirubrobacterales bacterium | reverse complement strand
CAGCAGCTCGCGCAGATCCTCGATCGCCAGCGGGTCGGCCAGCTGCACGAGCGCGTTTATAACCATCGGGTTCTCGCGCCGGCCCATGTGCAGCCAGGCCGCGTCGGCGCCGGACATCGCCATCCGCCGCGCGCTCATCCCTGCGCCCCCGGCGCGCCGTCGGTCTGCCTGCGGCCGATCCCCCGCCGTCCCTCGCCGTCCCGGCCCGGGCCCGTGGTCGAGCCGTCCTCCCGTTCGCCATCCCGGCCCGGGCCCGTGGTCGAGCCGTCCGCCGGTCCGCCATCCTCATAGAGCCCGGCGAAGAAGGAGGCGTACTTCTCATAGACGATGCTCCGCTTCACCTTCAACGTCGGCGTCAGCTCGCCCTCGGCCTGGGTCAGCTGGCGGGGCAGCACGCCGAAGCGCTTGACCTGCTCGATCCGCGCGAAGCGCTCGTTGACACCCTGCACCTCCCGCCACAGCAGCTCGCGCACCCGCTCATCGGCGGCGATCGCGCTCAGATCGCCCTCCTGCATCTCCTGCAGCGCCCGCTCGCCCATCCCGGCCTGCCGCGCCAGCGCGCCCGCCTCATCGGCGTCGATCGTCAACATCGCGACCAGGTAGGGCCTGCGGTCACCGTAGATGACCGCCTCTGAGATGAAGCGCGTGTCGCGCAGCGCGCTCTCGATCTCCGCCGGGCCGATGTTCTTGCCCGAGGAGGTGATGATCAGATCCTTCTTGCGACCCATCACCGACAGGTACCCATCCGGAGAGATCGCACCCAGATCGCCGGTCGCAAGCCACCCGTCACGGATGACCGCCGCGCTCGCCTCCGGGTCGCGGTGGTAGCCGGCGAAGACGTGCGGGCCGGCGATGAGGATCTCCCCGTCGGGGGCGATGGCCACCTCCGTGCCGGGCAGCGCGACGCCGACCGTGCCGAAGCGGGGGCGGCGCAGCGGATTGAGCGTCGCGGCGGCGCAGCTCTCGGTGAGGCCGTAGCCCTCGATCACGAGCACCCCGCACGCATCGAAGAATTCGAGCAGCCTCCCCTCGACCGGCGCCGCGCCCACGGCCGCCAGCTCCAGCCTGGGACCGAACACGGCCCGCACCTCGGCAAGCGCGATCCGCTCAGCCAATCCCAGCCTCGCCCTGTGCGCGAGACCACCGGCCCGCGCGGCGCGCCCCCGCGGGCGCGCCCTCCTTCCCACCTCCACCGCCCATCGGAACGCGAGCTCGGCGATCCTTCCTCGCTCCTGGACGCGGCCGATGACGGCGGCGTGGATCTTCTCGTAGATGCGGGGCACCGCCACGAAGTGGGTGGGCTTCGCCTCCGCCAGCTCCTCCACGATCCGGTGGGGGTCCCCCGACCAGTAGACGAGCTCTCCGCCGGTCTGCAGCACGACCAGCTCGGCGATCCGCGCCAGCACGTGCGAGAGCGGCAGGAACATGTAGAGCACCACCTCCTCCTCGCGCAGCTGCAGGCTCTCGCGGTAGGCGCCGATCGTCGCCACCAGGCTGCGGTGGGTGATCAGGCACCCCTTCGGCGGGCCGGTCGTGCCGGAGGTGTAGACGATGCTCGCCACCTCGTCCGGGCGGACCTGCTGCACCCGCTCGCGCACCGCGGCGGCCGGCACCGTCTCGGCGCCCAGGCGGGCCAGCGCCTGCAGGGTGAGCACTCCCTCCGCATCGTCCGCCTCGATCGCCAGCACGTGCGCAAGCAGCGGGCAGCGCTCCCTGATCGCAGCGATCTTCGCCATCTGGGCGGCGTCCTCGCAGAGCACCAGCCGCGCCTGGGAGTGCTCGATGACATACGCGCACTCCTCGGCCGAGTCGGTGTGGTAGATCGGGGTGAGCACCGCGCCGGCGAGCATCGTCGCCAGCTCGAAGAGCGTCCACTCGGCGCGCGTATCCGAGAGGATGCAGACCGCCTGGCCGCGCTCGATCCCCAGCGAGATCAGGCCCTGGGCGACCTGGATGGCGGCCTCGCCGAGCGCCTCATAGGAGAGCGTGCTCGCCTCCGGCTGCGCGCCGGGCGCGGCCAGCGTGGCCCGCATCTGGCGCAGCGCGGTGCGCCCGCCGCGCTCCGCGATGGCCAGGGCGATCTCGCCGAGCGTCGCTTCGCCGCTCACCTCCTGCTGGCCTGCTGCGCTCATCGCCACCTCCTCTGGCCCGGCCTCGACGGTCTGTGAACCGGCGCCGCGCACTCGCGCGGGTGCAGCGGCGCGGCGCATGACTCACGCTCGCACTCAGGGCCGCAGGCGGCATCCGGGTTTGCCCGCCGCTGCTGCGGGGGAACTGCGCAACGGCGGCTCAGCCGCCGGTGGTGGCGGCGCGCCCGGGCGCAAGCCAGCGCAGCTCGTCGCTGTGCGGATCGCCCGCTAGGGCCGGCTCGCCTCGCGAGCGCAGCGTGCGCGTGACCGCGAGCATGTCGGCGGTCTGTGCGACATCGTGCACACGGATGATCTGCGCGCCCGCGTCGACGCCGAAGCAGATCGCGGCGAGCGTGGCGCCCAGGCGCTCCAGCGGCGGCCTGCCGGTGATCATCCCCAGGAAATACTTGCGAGAGACCGCCAGCAGCAGCGGGCGCCCGAGGCGGTGCAGCTGCCCGATCCCGCGGAGCACCTCGATCGACTCGGCCGGAGTCTTCGCGTAGTCGAGGCCCGGATCGAGGATCAGCTGCTCCTCCCCGACGCCGGCCGCCCTCGCCCGGGCGATCAGCCGCCGCAGGCCGTCCATCACCTCGGCGGCCGGGCGCTCCGCATAGCCGGGAAAGTGACGGGCCTTCGGCTGGGCCCTGGTCTCCAGCAGCACGAGCGCCGCTCCGCTCGCGGCGGCGACGCTCGCCATCCGCGGGTCGCAGAGGCCGCCCACGTCGTTGATGATCGCCGCCCCCTCCCGCACCGCGGCCTCAGCCACGCCGGCGCGGAAGGTGTCGACCGAGACGCACACCCCGTCGGCGGCCAGGCGGCCCACCAGCGGCGCCAGACGCTCGATCTCCTCCTGCTCGGAGATGATGGGCGTGTCGGTGCGCCCGGACTGCACGCCGATGTCGATGATCGCGGCGCCTGACTCGTGCTGGCGCCGGGCGAAGGCGAGCTGCGCCTCCAGCGTGAGAAGGCTGCGATCGTCGGCGACCGAGTCGGTGCCGATGTTGACGATCCCCATCAGCAGCGGCTCGCCGGCGCGGGCATCGGCAATAACGGGTGCGGAGCCGTCCGGCGCGGCGGAGCCGGCGAGCGCATTGGCAGCGCCAGCAGCGGGGGAGGACGCGCCCGCTGCAGCGGGGGGCGCCAGCAGGGGCCTGCCGGCCGCTGTGAGCACGCCGCTCACTCGATCGGCCCGAGCAGCTCGGCCGCGGTGATGCCGACGCCGCTCGCGATCGCGACGATCGTGTCCAGGCGCGGAGAGCCCTCCCCCCGCTCGACCATCACGATCTCCGTCCTGCTCAGCCCCGCGCGATCCGCGAGCGCCTGCTGGGTGAGGCCGAGGCCGCTCCTGCGGCGGCGGACCTCAGCGGCGAGCAGCTCGGACGGCTTCACGGCAGCACCTTCTCACATTGGGCAGGTCGTGTCTACCGATGACCGGCCCCCCGGTGCGGCGGGCGCCGCGTGCGGCCACGGGTGGCGAGCACGCCACCGGCTCAGCCCAGCTGGCCGAGCAGCTCCGCGGGGGTGATCTCCAAGCCGCGGCAGAGCGCGACGATCGTCTCAAGCAGCGGCTTTCGCAGGTTGCGCTCCAGCAGGCTGATCTCGGTGCGGTGCAGGCCTGCGGCATCGGCCAGCTGCTCCTGAGTGAGTCCTTTCTCGATCCGCGCCTTCCTTAGCGCGGGGCCGAATCGCTCGCGGCGGTCCATGCTGGCACTATCCCAGATCTCAGACAGAGCGTCAACAAGATGGGAGTGGCGGACACCCAGGCTCCGCGCCGGCCGCGTGGCGGCCGCCAGCGGGTCGCGGCGGGCGTCAGCCGACGCCGCCGAGCAGCTCCGAGGGACTCACGCCAAGGCCCTTCGCCACCGCCACGATCGTGTCGAGGATCGGTGTGCGCTTGCCACGCTCCAGGAGACTGATCTCGGTGCGGTGCAGGCCGCTCGCCTCCGCGAGCTGCTCTTGGGTGAGACGCCGCTCGGTGCGAACCTTTCGCAGCCGCTCGCCAAACTGATCTGCCGGTCTCATGTCAACACTATGGCAGATGGCAGACAGACCGCAAGGGGGCGTCGCGTCTGCGCGATCAGACAGAACGCAGGAAGACACCGCGCGGCGCGCGGGGCTCGCTCAGAGAGCGGACTGCGAGCGCTGCGCGCCGCTGCCGAGCAGGGTGGCCCGGCCCGCCTCGGTCCAGATCACCTGCTCGCGGCCGGGACCCACGCCGATCAGCGCGATCGGCACGCCGATCTCGTCTTCGATCAGCTCCAGATAGTCGGCGGCCGCCTTCGGCAGGTCCGAGAGCGAGGTGCACTCACCGAGATCCTCGCTCCAGCCCGGGACCTCTGTCAGCTCCGCTCTGGCGTGGTGGAGGACCGTCTGGTGGTAGGGGAAGTCGTCGAACTCGGCTCCCTCCGCGCCCCTGTAGCCGGTGCAGACCTTGATCGTGGAAAGGCCCGAGAGCACGTCGAGCTTCGTGATCGCGAGCGCGGAGAGCGTGTTCAGCCGGGCGGCGTAGCGCAGCGCGACCAGGTCGAGCCAGCCGGTGCGCCGGGGGCGGCCGGTCGTGGTGCCGAACTCGCCGCCGCGCCGGCGGATCTCCTCGGCCGTCTCGTCGTGCAGCTCGCTGGGGAAGGGGCCGGAGCCGACCCTGGTCGTGTACGCCTTCGAGACGCCCCACACCTCGTCGATCGCGCGCGGGCCGACCCCCGCGCCCACGCAGGCGGCGCCGGCGAGCGGGTTGGATGAGGTGACGAACGGATAGGTGCCGTGGTCGATGTCGAGCATCGCCCCCTGAGCGCCCTCGAAGATCACGCACGCCTTCTCCTCGAGCATCTCCCAGAGCAGCTTGGAGGTGTCGGCGATATGCCGCTCCAGGCGGTGGCCGTAGGTGAGGTGCTCCTCGACCATGCTCTTCAGGTCGAGGGAGGGGTCCTTTTCGAAGGGGCGCAACGAGAGTCGCTTCGGCTCCATCGCGGCGACGATCTTCTTCTTCAGGATCTTCTCGTCGAGCAGGTCCTGCACCCTGATCCCGAGCCGGGCGGCCTTGTCGGCGTAGCAGGGGCCGATCCCGCGCCGGGTGGTGCCGATCTGCAGGCTGCCGAGCTTCGCCTCCCCGGCGGAGTCGAGCAGCAGGTGGTAGGGCATGATCAGATGGGCGTTCGCGGAGATCCGCAGGCCCGAGACGTCGAGGTTGCGCGCCCGCAGCGCGTCGAGCTCCTCGATCAGGACCTTCGGGTCGATCACGACGCCGTTGCCGATCACGCAGGTCGTGCCGGGATGCAGGATCCCGGAGGGGATCAGGTGCAGCTTCCACTGCACGCCGTCCTTGACGATCGTGTGCCCGGCGTTGTTGCCGCCCTGGAAGCGGACCACCGCATCGCAGCGCTCGGCCAGCAGGTCGGTGACCTTGCCCTTGCCCTCATCTCCCCACTGCGCGCCGACGATCACGACTCCGGACATCGCCCAGCAGTCTAGGGGCGCGGCGGGCGGATCGTCCTCAGGCCGGCTCGCGGCGGCGGCGCCGCCGTACACGGGCCGGGCGCGCAACGGTCGGCTCGGAGGTCATGTCAGCCGCTGCGGCAGCGGCAGCTCACGCCGACGGTCGCCCCCGTAGAGGGGCAGCGGGTCGCCGCACATCTCCACCAGCCGCGAGACGGTGCGCTGCCCGATCTGCTCGGTGAGCTCCCCGGGTTGGAGGTTGGTGGTCAGCACGATGGAGCGCTGCTCCTCGTAGCGGGTGTTGACGATCGAGTAGAGCTGCTCGATCACCCAGTCGGTCGTGTTCTCTGCGCCGACGTCGTCGATGTGCAGCAGGTCGACCGAGGAGAGACGGTCGAGGAAGCCGACCAGCCCGCCCTCGTCCTCGATCGAGGCTCGGATCACGCTCAGCAGCCGCGGCAGCGAGTAGATCGCGACCGTCCTGCCGGCCGCGATCGCCGCCTTGGAGATCACCATCGCGAGCGCCGTCTTGCCGGTGCCGACGTCGCCCATGATCCAGACTCCCCGCCCGGCGTCCAGGTTCTCG
>DAHVAB010000161.1 GCA_027314825.1 Solirubrobacterales bacterium | reverse complement strand
GGCTGCGGTGGACGGCAAGCTTCATCTCAGGCATCCTCCGTCGCGGGGCGGTGGGTCGCGAGTCCCATCTCAGGCTCCCTCGGTCGCGGGGCGGTGGGTCGCGAGTCGCATCTCAGGCTCCCTCAGTCGCGCGACGGCGGTAGTCCTCGACCAGCGCGAGCAGCTGTGGCCCGCGCGGACGGCGCCCCGGCTGGATGTCGCAGGTCGCCGCCTTCACCTCCTGGATGTGAACGTTGGGATCGAGCGCGAGCGGGAAGAGATCGTTGGCCGAGTCGCCCGTGCGCAGCCCGCGCGAGCCCCAGTGGTAGGGCAGGCCGACCTGGTGGACCGTGCGGGGCGGATCCGCTCCGATCCTCAGCGGCCGCAGCCGCTCCGTCACCAGCACGCGCGCCTCGATCGCCGTGCGCGAGCTCACGATCGTCGCCCAGCCGCCGTGAGTCAGCCCGCGCTCGGCGGCCAGCTGTGGGCTCACCTCGCAGAAGAGCTCGGGCTGCAGCTCGGAGAGATGCGGAACGGTCCGTGACATCCCGCCGGCGGTGTGGTGCTCGGTCAGCCTGTATGTCGTCATCACGTAGGGGAAGACCCCGGCCCCCGGCTGGCCGAACGTCGGGTTATATGGGTTATCCGCCCGCGGGAAGAGCTGCCTGGCCGGGTTCGCCGCCTGGCTGTAGAGCAGGTTGGGAAACGGCGACTCATGCGGCTCGAAGTGCGCCGGCATCGGCCCGTCGGTGAGCCCGCTGGGCACGAACAGCCAGCCGCGACCGTCGGCCTGCATGATGAACGGCCTGTCGCCGCGGATGGCCTCCTCGGCTCTCGCGCCCTCCGGAGGCTCGTAATCGGGAGCCACGTCCGCCTTGAAGTCCGGCACGTCGTGGCCCGTCCAGGAGCCCCGCTCGGCGTCCCACCACACATAGCGCTTGCGCTCCGACCACGGCCGGCCTGCAGGGTCGGCGGAGGCGCGGTTGTAGAGGATGCGCCTGTTCGCCGGCCATGCCCAGCCCCAATCCGGCGCGACCCAGCTCTGCTGGCCGCCCGGCTTGCGCAGCGCCGGCCGGTTGACGCCGTCGGCATAGCAGCCGCAGTAGATCCAGCATCCGCACGCGGTCGAGCCGTCAGCCTGCAGCTGAGTGTATGAGGAGAGTGGCTTGCCCTGGGCGTCGAATCCGTTGATCTCCGCCAGCACAGCTTCCGGGTCCGGATCCTCGGAGGGGCCCTGCGTCGGGTACTCCCAGGTGAGATCGAGGATCGGGCGGTCGCGCGCGTCGGTGGATTCAGCGAGCTTCTCGCGGATCCGCCTGCCGAGGTGGTACATGAACCACAGCTCCGAGCGGCAGTCCTCGGGCGGCTCGATCGCCTGGTGGCGCCACTGCAGCAGCCGCTGAGTATTGGTGAAGGTTCCCGCCTTCTCGACATGAGAGGCTGCCGGCAGGAAGAAGATCTCCGTGGCGATCTCATCGGTGCGCAGCTCACCGGTCTCTATCTCTGGGCCGTCCTTCCAGAAGGAGGCCGTCTCGTTGATGTTGAGATCCCTGACGACCAGCCACTTCAGGCTCGCCATCGCGAGACGGTGCAGCTTTGAGTGCGCGGAGCCTACCGCGGGGTTCTCACCCATCACGAAGAAGCCCTCCATCTCACCGTCCCGCATCCTTAAAATCTGTTGATAGACAGAGTGATCGCCCGTGATTCGCGGCATGTAGTCGAAGCAGAAGTCATTCTCCTTCGTGGCCGCCTCCCCCCACCATGCCTTCAACAGGCTCGTCATGTAGGCGTCCATGTGTCCCCAGTAGCCGGTCGTGGCGGAGTTGAGCTCTATGAACTCCTGCAGCGTCTGATGCTTGTGCGAATGGGGCATCGGAATGTACCCGGGCAGGATGTTGTAGAGCGTGGGGATGTCGGTTGATCCCTGGATCGAGGTGTGTCCCCGCAGGGCCAGGATCCCTCCGCCCGGCCGGCCCATGTTGCCGAGCAGGAGCTGGATGATCGCAGCGGTCCGGATGTACTGGACGCCCACGGTGTGCTGGGTCCAGCCGACGGCGTAGCAGAAGGCGGAGGTGCGCTCGCGGCCGGAGTGCTCGCACAGCGTCCTGGCCACCTCCAGGAAGCTCTCCCGCGGCACGCCGGTGATCTGCTCCACGATCTCCGGCGTGTAACGCGAGAAGTGGCGTCGCAGCAGCTGAAAGACGCAGCGGGGGTGCTGCAGCGTCGGGTCCACGCTCGGCGGCTCGCCGCCCTGCATCTGGCCCGCCTGCGCATAGTGAGCCGCCTCGCCGAGGATCGCCCCCTCCTCGCGCTGGCCGCCGGCGGCGAACGTGGCCATCCCCTCGTACTGCCAGCTGGCCGGGTCGTAGACGCCCTTATCCGGATCCCACCCCGAGAAGAAGCCGCCGAGATCCTCGGTGTCGGCGAAGCGCTCGTCGATTATCACCTCGGCATTCGTGTACGCCCTGACGTACTCCTCGAACCACCTCTCGTTCTCAAGTATGTAGTTGACGATGCCGCCGAGGAAGGCGATGTCCGAGCCTGCGCGCAGCGGCACGTGGATGTCCGCGAGCGCGCTCGTGCGGGTGAAGCGGGGGTCGACGTGGATTATCTTCGCGCCGCGTCGCTTGGCCTCCATCACCCACTGGAAGCCGACGGGATGGCACTCGGCCATGTTCGAGCCCTGGATCACGATGCAGTCCGCGTTTTGCAGATCCTGCTGGAAGGTGGTCGCTCCTCCACGTCCGAACGAGGTCCCCAGACTGGGGACCGTGGAGCTGTGTCATATGCGGGCCTGGTTCTCGATCTGGATCGCGCCCAGCGCGCAGAAGCACTTCTTGATCAGGTAGTTCTCCTCGTTGTCGAGGGTCGCGCCGCCTAGATGGCCGAAGCCGAGCGTCCGTCCCAGCTTGCGGCTGGGATCCTCGGGGTCGGGGCCGACCCAGGTCCGCTCCCGCGTGGCGATCACGCGGTCGGCGATCATGTCCATCGCGGTCTCCAGGTCGAGATCCTCCCATTCGCTGCTGTGGGCTCGGCGGTAGCGGACCTTGCGCTCGCGCAGCGGGCTGTTGACGTAGCCGGCGGAGGCGGAGCCCTTCGGGCAGAGTCGCCCGCGCGAGATCGGGCTGTCCGGATCGCCCTCGATCTGGATCACCTTCCCGTCCTTCGCGTACACGAGCTGCCCGCAGCCGACGGCGCAGTACGGGCAGACCGATCGCACGACGCGGTCGGCGTCCTCGGTGCGCGGCCGCAGCGCCCTCGTTCGCGGTGAGCGCGCCGCGGAGCCGAGGCCGAGAAGATCGCCCTGGAGCTGGCGGATGAAGCCCGGTCGGCGTGCGCCTCTGCCCATCATCGCCAGCTTACCCCCAGGCGCGGGCTGCGAAAACACGGGCATCGAGGCGGCGTGCGCGGCGCCGCCGGCGGCTATCGTCGCACGGGTGGGACGCCGACTTCGCAGTCGGCCCGTCGCCGCCTCGGCGCTGGCCATGGCGATCGCCGCGATCGCCGTGCTGGCGATCGCGCAGGTGACGGGCGGTCACGCGCTCGAGAGGGCCTTCAACGACGTCGATCCGATCTGGATCGCGCTGATCGCGGGCGCCGAGCTGATCACCTATCCCGCCTACGTGCTCGCCTACCGCTCGATCGCACGGGTGCCTGGCCATGCACCGCTGGAGCTTCCGATCGTGGCGCGCGTGGTCGTGGCCGGGTTCGGGCCGTTCGCGATCGGCGGCGGCTTCGGGATCGACAGGCAGGCGCTGCACGCGCTGCACGAGGATGAGCGCAGCGCCCGCGTTCGCGTGCTCGGCCTCGGTGCGCTGGAGTGGGCGGTGCTCGCTCCGGTGACGTGCGCCGTCTCGATCGCGCTGCTGGCCGCCGGCACGCGGCTGCCCGGCTCGCTGCTGTGGCCGTGGGCGATCGGGGTTCCGCTCGGGCTGGGCGCCGCCCTGTGGGCGAGCATGCCGGAGCGGCGCAAGCGGATCGCCCACATGGGCGGCGGGCGGCGGGAGCGGCTCGCCGACCTGCTGGCGGGGGTCGGGGTGCTGCACACGTTGATCGGCCACCCGCGCCGATATGCGGGCGCATGGATCGGCACCACGCTCTACTGGACGGCCGATATCGCAGCCTTCTACGCCGGGCTTCGCACGTTCGGCCTGCATCCGGGCCCGGGCACCGTGCTGATCGCCTATGCGACCGGGTATGTGGCCACGCGCCGCTCGCTGCCGCTCGGCGGAGCCGGGATCACCGAGGCGCTGATGACCTACTCGCTGCACTGGCTCGGCCAGCCGCTGGCGCCGGCCCTGGCGGCCGTGGTCGCCTACCGGGTCTTCAACTTCCTGCTCGCGGCCACGCCCGCGCTGATCGCCCACCGGCATCTGAGGCCGCTGCTCACGGTCGCCGACGAGCTGCGCGGCGTGCGGCACTCCTCCGCCGGCGGCACTCCCGGCCGCCGCTTGCGCCCGGGCGGGCGGCGGACGCGGTAAGCGCTTCCTGGCTGCCGGCCGGCCCGGCCGCCGCCTGCGTCCGCCGGCCCTGCGGGTGTCTGCGGTGAGCGGCCTGCCGTTGCCGGCCTGCCCGGCGCCCCCGCGCATCCCCGTAAGCTTGACGGGGTGGACGCCCTGCCGAGACTTCGCGAGCGCCTGGCCGAGCTGGCCGATCTCGGCTCGCTGGCGATGCTCGCGGAGTGGGACCAGCTGGTGATGATGCCGGTGGAGGGCGGTCCGGACCGCGCGCACCAGATCGGCGCGCTGCAACGGCTCACGCATGAAAGGGCCACCGCGGATGAGATCGGGCAGTGGCTGGCCGACCTGCAGGAGGCGGACCTTGATGAGATCGAGGGTGACATCGTGCGGATCGCCCGGCGCGATCATGAGCGTGCGCGCCGGGTGCCCGGCCAGCTGGCCGCCGAGCGCGCCCGGGCCGGCGCGGAGGGCCAGGAGATCTGGCAGCGCGCGCGAGCCGACGATGACTTCGACGCGTTCGCCCCCGCGCTCGCGCGCAACGTGGAATTGGCGAGAAGCGCGGCGGAGCATCTCGCCGAGCCGGGCCAGAGCCGGTACGAAGCGCTGCTGAGCGACTACGACTACGGATTGCGGGTCGCCGAGCTTCGCGCCGTCTTCGGCGCGCTGGCCGAGGGGCTGCCGCCGCTGATCGAGCTCGCGGGCGGCCGCGCGCCGAGCGAGCCGTTGCGGGTGCCGATCGCCTCCCAGCAGGCTGCGGTCGCCGGGATGCTGCGCCGGCTGGGGGTTGGGAGGGAGAGCTGGAGGGTCGACGTCTCGACGCACCCGTTCACCGTCTGGATGGGCCGCCGCGACACGCGGATCACCACCCGGTATGAAGAGATAGGCATCGAGTCGCTGCTCAGCAGCCTGCACGAGTACGGCCACGGGCTCTACGAGCGCCAGGTGGATGAGGCGCTCGCGCGGACCAACCTCGCCGCGGGCACCTCGATGTCGATCCATGAGTCCCAGAGCAAGCTGTGGGAGAACCATGTCGCGCGCAGCGCCGGCTTCGCGGAGGTGATGGCCGCGGAGCTGGCGGCGGGCGGCTTCCAGATCGCGCCGGCAGAGCTGCACCGCGCGACGGTGGAGGTGCAGCCTTCGCCGATCAGGGTCTCCGCGGACCCCGTCTCCTATCCGCTGCACATCGTGCTTCGCTTCGAGCTGGAGCACGCCTTGATCGAAGGCGAGCTGGAGGTGGTTGATCTGCCGCAGGCCTGGAGCGAGGGGATGCGCAGGCTGCTCGGCGTGGAGGTGGGCTCGGACCGTCTGGGCTGCCTGCAGGACGTGCACTGGAGCGGCGGCAACTTCGGGTACTTTCCGTCCTATGCGCTCGGATGCCTGATCGCGGCTCAGCTGTGGGAGACGGCAGAGGCCGAGCTCGGCCCGCTGGCGGACGACCTGGCGGCCGGCGAGCTCACGGGGCTGCAACGTTGGCTGGGGGAGAAGGTGCATCGCCACGGCGCCAAGTTCCGCACCGCCGAGCTGCTCGAGCGAGCTGTCGGAGCGCCGATCGAGGTCGCTCCGTTCCTGCAACACCTCAAGCGGACGCTGAGCGAGGTCTACGGGCTGACGTTGTCGTAGGATCGCCGGCCACCGCTCCCGCCACCCAGGAGATGAATCAGTGACCGATACACCTGTCAAGGTAGCCGTGACCGGCGCAGCCGGTCAGATCGGCTACGCCATT
>DAHVAB010000160.1 GCA_027314825.1 Solirubrobacterales bacterium | reverse complement strand
GATGCTCGCCCGCTCCCGGTTCGCGATCGCCGCCCGCAGCAGATCCTCCACGGTCCCATCGTCCAGCAGGTGGGGCTCCAGCCCCAGGTCGATCAGCTTCGAGCACTTCGCGTAGTAGTAGTGATCTTCGCTCTCCACGCGCGGGTTCTCGACATGGTCGATGCTCGGCTGCAGGCCGAGCTGGCGAGCCACGCGGGCGACGCGCTCGGCGAGCTCGCTCACCGAGAACTGCTCGGTGAACTGGTTCATCACGCGCATCTCACCCTTCGGCGGCGGACTCTCGATCGCCAGCTCGATGCAGCGGACCGTGTCTCGCAGATCGATCCACCCGCGCGTCTGCCCCCCGGCGCCGTGCACGCTGATCGGCAGGCCCGCGGCCGCCTGCACGCAGAACCGGTTCAACGCCGTGCCGAAGACGCCGTCGTAGTCGTAGCGATTGGTCAGCACCGGGTCGCTCAGCGTCTCCGGAGTCTGCACGTTGTAGACGATCCCCTGGTTCAGGTCGGTGGCGCTCATGCCCCAGGTGCGGCAGGCGAACAGGATGTTGTGGCTGTCGTGAACCTTGGAGAGGTGATAGAAGGAGCCGGGCTGCTTCGGGTAGGGGAGCGTGTCGCGGCGGCCGTTGTGCTCCACCTCCAGATACCCCTCCTCGATGTCGATGTTCGGGGTGCCATACTCGCCCATCGTCCCGAGCTTCACGAGATGGCAATCCTCTGCAAGCTCATGCATCGCGCAGAGGATGTTCAACGTTCCGACAACGTTGTTGACCTGCGTGGAGACGGCGTGATCGCGGTCGATCATCGAATACGGCGCAGAGCGCTGCTCGGCGAAGTGCACGAACGCGTCGGGCCTGAAGCTCTCGAACAGCTCGAAGACGGACTGCGGGTCGGTGAGGTCCTCCTGGCGCACCTGCAGCTTGTGCAGGCTCAGCTCGTTCCAGCGCGCGGCGCGCTCGTCGAGCGTCGCGATCGGCGTGAGCGACTGCGTGCGCAGCTCCGCGTCGATCAGCCGCCGGCTGAGATTGTCGACGATCACCACCTCGTAGCCACGCGCGGAGAGGTGGAGCGCGGTCGGCCAACCGCAGAACCCGTCGCCGCCCGCAACGATCACTTTCATCTTGCCTCCTTCGCCAAGTACACAGCGGGCACCGCCGGCGGCTTCCTCACTCCTGCAGAGCTCGGAGCCCGCGATGCCCGTGGCCACACGAGCGCGGAGCATCTATGGCGGAGATAAAGCGCAGAGCACAGCAGGATGAGAAGATTCTAACGATGGGGGTCGCGTGATGGCTGCACGGGGCCTGCGGGCCCCGGCTCGGGCGCAGTGGTCGCCCCGGGCCTGCGGAACCCCGCCTCGGGCACACCCATCACGACGCCTCGTAGGAGCCCGCGGTCGCGAGCGCCACCGCGCCGAGCGCCGAGAGCAGAAGGCCCACCACGAGCAGGATCAGATCGGATCCTGTCGCGAGCCTTTCTTTGTAGAGGATCAGGCCTGCGATGATCAGCCCGTTCGCCGAGACCACCGTGTTCGCGGACGCGACGCTCGCCGCGTTCGCCCTCGCGAAGGCGTGCTGCAGCAGCGCGATCGACCACACGCCGATCGCGATCGCCAGATAGGGGGCGGGCGTTGAGAGCAGCGCCGGTACACCGCTGCCAAGCCCGTCACGCGCGATCCAATCGCCGATCTCCTTCGTGAAGACGCCCGTCGCGACGAACAGCACGCCGCCGGCGGATCCGAGCACGAGCCCGTTGCGGCTGAACGAGAGCGCGCCCGCGATGAGCGAGGCGGCCACCGCCACCAGGATCTGGTCAAGGTCCGAGAGGGGGGGCGCCACGCCGCTGCTCGAGATCACGCTCGAGGCGACGAGGATCCCGCCGATCGCGAGCAGCACGACACCGATGAGCTCGAAGCGTCCGAACCGCTCGCCGAGCCAGCGGTGGCCTGCCAGCACGAGTCCGCCGCGGCCGAGGCTGCGCAGGCTCGTCACCACGGGGATCGCCGCCAGCGCCAACGCGCCTGCCTCCGCTGCCCAGGCCAGTACGCTTAGCGCCATCGCAAGGAGCCACCATCGTCGTCGGATGAGAGCTGCGAGCAGGCCGAGGCCCCGCGCGCCCGGCATCGCCCGCAGCACCTCCCGCTTCTCGAGCGCCGCCGCAGCGCTGTAGGCAAGGCCGCAGACGAGCGCGAGAAGGCTCCCCACAATCAACATCGACGAGAGGAGCAGTCAGTGAAAGGCGGGCACCTGAGCAAGGCGAGGACGGACGCGATACTACCGCGCGCGCAGCGACCTCAGACGAGGACGCCATCGAAAGTCCTCATCCTCTCCGGCGAGATGGGAGAAGGACACAACGCGGCCGCCGCGGCGATCACCTCGGCGATCGCCGACGTCTGGCCCGGGTGCGCGGTGGACCGATTCGACACGCTCGAGCTCTGGGGCAGGCCGTTCGCACGCACCCTCAGCTGGGGCTACGAGGTGCAGATGCGGCTGCTGCCGCTCACCTACGAGGTCTTCTACGACGGGATCTGCCGCTCCGATCGCGTCGCCGCGATCAGCAAGTGGGCGATCGGTCGCTTCTTCGGCAAGCGCCTCGAGCACTTCCTCGCCGCACGTCAGGACGACCTCGTCATCTCGACCTACCCGTTCGGCTCCGCCGCGCTGCACTGGCTGCGCACCAAGCGCGGCTACGGGGTGCCGACCGCGACCTACATCCCGGCGTTTCACATCCATCCCGTGTGGGCCTACTCGGGGATCGATCAGCACTACGTGATGTATGACAGCGCTCCCGTCCACGCCCGCACCAAGGGCTTCGAGACCACGATGCGCGTCGGCGCGCCGCCGGTCCGCGACGGCTTCGGCACGATCGAGAAGGAGCAGGCGCGCCGGCAGCTCGGTTGGGACGGTGAGAGGTTCATGGTGCTCGTCACCGGCGGCGCATGGGGCCTCGGCGGGATAGCCGAGGCGGTGCGCGCGCTGATCGACTCCGACACCGACATGCAGGTGGTCGCCGTCTGCGGCAAGAGCGAGCGGCTGGCCGAGGAGCTGCGCGCGCTCGGCGCGCCGGAGGAGCGGCTGCGCGTGCTCGGCTACGTCAACAACATGCACGAGATCATGGCGGCCGTCGACGTCGTGGTCACCAACGGTGCGGGCGTGACCGTCCTGGAGGCGCTGCGCACGCCCCGCCCGGTGATCGCGTTCCGCCCGCTCGCCGGCCATGGCAAGGCCTCCACCGCGGAGATGCTGCGCCGTGAGCTGGCGGTGCTCGCCCCCGAGGTGCCGGACCTCGTCAACGTGGTGCGAGAGCTCGCCTCCGACGACGTGCTCATGGCGCGCCTCGAGCACGCCGGCCGGACCTGGGTGCAGGGGCGCGACCTCCGCGAGAGCGTGCGGGAAATGGAGATGCTCTTCGACGTGGACGCCGGAGCGGACGAGGACGGCGCCTCCGGCGAGGACGACGGCGCCCCCGTGGACATCCTCGACTACGGAGTCGATGCCGCCGCGGGCGACCCTGCGCTCGCCGCCGGCGGGTAGCCCGACGACCTGCCGATACCGCCACCGGCGATCCCGCGCTCGCCGCCGGCGGGTAGCCCGACGACCTGCCGATACCGCCAACGGGATTCGAACCCGTGTTACCGCCGTGAGAGGGCGGCGTCCTAGTCCCCTAGACGATGGCGGCCAGAGAAGGCCCTGCGAGGCTAGCAAACACGACGCCCCGAAGCGGGCGGCCGGGCGGCCCCGCCCGAGCCAGATGGCCCGGCCCAGCCGGCCCGCGAGCGCCCTCGCCCGGTGGCCGCGAGCACGCCGCGCGGGCGAGCGATCCCGATGCCCCGGCTGCTGCGATACTGTCGGCGCAAACCGCACGCGGATGTGGCGGAATTGGTAGACGCGCACGGTTCAGGTCCGTGTGGAGGTTACTCCGTGGAGGTTCGAGTCCTCTCATCCGCATCACGCAAAAGCCCTGCAAATCGCCCGCTTTTGTTCGAGCGCGCCTGGATGCGCTAGACTCCCGACATGGACGTACTGTTGTCATTTGACAAATACGTCTCTCTGGTACGTCCCCTTCGCGTTGTCATGGACGTACTCGGGGGTCCAGCGCTCAGCCCTTGTGGCGACGACTGATGAGCGTGCGCTGGCATCGCGGCGGGTGGGAGGTTCGCTGGCACGATGAGACGGGCCGGCGACGCGCCAAGCGCTTCGCCGACGAGCGGGCGGCGCACTCCTTCGACGATGCCGTGCATGAGGTCGATCGCGGCGAACGGCGACCCGGCAAGGCAGCATACGGAACTCGGGGCGGCGTATACGAGTACGAGACGGCCCAGGGCACCCGCTGGCGGTATCTGTTGCGGCGCTCGGACGGCAGGCAGACGACCAAGCGAGGCTTCACAAGCCCCACGGCGGCGCGAACCGCATACAGGCGTGCTGTCGAGCAGGTGGAGCGTGGCGAGGTTCGTCACACCAAGTACACGTTCGGAACATGGTGGGATGAGTGGCTGCGCAGCCGCAAGCCGTATCTGGAGGAGAACTCCTGGCGCGCCTACGACGTCGATGGCCGACGGCGCCTTCTGCCCGAGTTCGCCGAAGTACCCCTGGAACGATTCGATACAGCGCGAGTGCGGGCCGCGATGGAAACGTGGGCTGAAGCAGTCGCCGAGGAGGAAATAGCCGCCAAGACGATCAACAACACTCTCGGCACGCTGGTCGTCTGTCTCAACGAAGCGGTCAAAGAACGTCTGATCCCAACCAATCCCGCGTTAGGGATCCAGCGCCTGCCCAGCGCCCATATAGAGCGCGACTACCTGCGGCTGCGCGAGATCCCTCTCTATCTCGATACCTGCATCCCTGTCTACCGCCCCGTGGCGGAGACGCTGATCGGTACCGGCACGCGAATCTCCGAAGCGCTCGGTTTCAGAATCAACGACCTCGAACTCGAAGACACGGGCGGGGTCATAGTCGTCTACCGGTCCCGCAAGCGCTCGGCTAAGCAAAAGACCAAGACCACTGACGGGTCGACCAAGGGCGACAAGTTCCATCCGGTTGAGATCGGACCGCGCCTGAGCAAGGTCCTGCAAAAGCACCTCGAGTACCGAGCCACCATGCCAGGAGGGGACAAGCCAACGGCGCGAGTCTTCGTCATGCCGGTCCGGGTCCTCAAGCGAGACCGTGGACGCTGGGCAAGCAACGGCGAGCCAGAACCGATGGACCGCACCACCGTCTCGTCGTATTGGCACAAGGCGGCGCTGCAGGACGCGGGCCTACGCGATATGTCGCTGCACTCTCTGCGCCATACAGCCGCCGCGGCGTGGCTTGCCGGAGGCAACTCGCTGATGTACGTACAGAGACAGCTCGGCCACGCCGACATCGCCACGACTGAGCGCTACTACGGCCACCTGGAGCGGCGCGTGCTCGCCGCGGGAGCGGCCGCGACCGAGGAAGCAATCGACCGCGCGGCGCGACAGGCAGCCTGAGAAGCGCGATTCTAAGGAGAGCGCCGAGCGCGAGAGGGCGACGCGCATGCGCGAGAGCGAGGCGGCTCGGTCGGCAACTCGCCCGAGGTAAAAGGGGACCGACCAGGTTTCCACGCAGCACGAGCGTCGTCTATCCAGCGCCGAAGGTCGTCGGCCACGAAGCGCAGCGGACCTTGTTCGCCGCCGATGCGGATCGAGGGAATGCGACCGTCCCTCGCTGCTTCGTAGAGCCACGTTCGAGAGACGCCGAGTTGTGCCGCGACCTCCGACGGGCGAAGCAGCGTGATGTCGGCGTCGTGATCGTGAACGATGCTCATACGGTTAACGACCGTGAGCCACGAGCGACGGCCATCGAATTCTCCAATGTCGGCGCCATGGCAGCGCGTCATTGCTTGCGTAGATCGGAGAGCTCGCAGCCGCTACTTGCTGCTGGACCGGCCGGAGGTCCGCGGCCCGGTGCTCAGAGCTGCTGTAGGCCGAGCGTGGGCGCGGCGCCACCGCGCCGACATCAGGACGAGCGGGGTCTACGCGCTCGAAGAGGTGGTCGGCGTAGTCGCGATGGCGCCGCACGACGGCGTATCGAGACAGCCCTGCGCTCGTCGCGATGGAGATGACCGGACCCCGTTTGTCGGTCCACCACGAGTGAGAGGGTGGTGGATATGACGGGCGGGAAGTTACCGTCCCTGGCGGATGGACGCCTCTGAGCTTGTTGCCGCGGCTGTCGTCG
>DAHVAB010000015.1 GCA_027314825.1 Solirubrobacterales bacterium | reverse complement strand
CCCCGCGGCCGCAACCTCCGCTTCGATCGCAGCCTCGACCTCGTCGGAGATCTTGAAGCCGTCACCGGCGAAGATCTTGATTCCGTTCGCCGCGTAAGGGTTGTGGGAGGCCGAGATCACCACGCCGAGGTCGAGCCCGTAGCGGCGCACCAGCAGCGGCGCCGCCGGCGTGGGCAGCACCCCGCCGATCAGCACGTCGCCGCCGGCCGCGGCGATCCCCGCGGCGATCGCGGCCTGCAGCATCGGACCGGACTCGCGCGTATCTCTGATCAGCAGCGCGCGCGGGCCGCGAGCGTCCGTCTGGCCCGGCCGGTCGGCCCCGGCCGCCTGGTTCGCGTCGGCCGCTTGGCCAGCCTGGCCCGCCCGGCCCAGATGCCGCGCCGCCGCCGCTCCGATCCGGAGGGCAAGCTCAGCGCTCAGCTCCGTCCCGGCGATGCCTCGCACACCGTCGGTCCCGAACAGGCTGCGAGCCATCGGCTCGCCCGCTCAGCGCTTGGAGAACTGCGGCCGCTTGCGCGCCTTCTTCAGGCCCGCCTTCTTGCGCTCCTTCACCCGCGCATCACGGGTGAGGAATCCTCGCCGCTTGAGCTCGCCGCGCAGCGCGGGGTCGGCCTCGATCAGCGCTCTGGCCACGCCGTGGCGCAGCGCCCCGGCCTGCGCGGAGATGCCGCCGCCATGCACGCGGGCGCTCACGTCCATCTGCTCCTGCAGGCCGACAGTCTCCAGCGCCTGCCTGACGTTGCGCTGCAACGTCGCCCTTGGCACATACTCCTCGAGGGTACGCCCGTTGACCTGATAGGAGCCGTCACCCGGCTTCAAGATCACCCTGGCGACCGCCGTCTTGCGCTTGCCGGTCGCGCGATAGCGGGCGCCGGCCGCAAGATCGATGAGCGCACCGGAGATCGGCTCCTGGGATGTCTCCGGCTCCGCCTCGGCGGCGGCCGGCTCGGCCGCCGGCTCCTCTTCGAGGGCGTACGGATCGGTCGCGTAGGGATCCTCGGGCTCGCCGCGTCCCAGCGGATCGGCGCCTTCCGGCACGATATCCACCTCGAGATGCAGGCCCGGAACCTCCGGCTTGACCCGCGGCTGCGAGGGCGCCTGCTCCTCCTCGCCCTCATCCTCATCCGCGTCGAGCTCAGCCTCGGCGGCCGCCGCGGGCGCGGCGGCCTCTACGGACGGCTGGCGATCGGCCGGCGGCGAGGGCTCCTCTGACGCGGGCCGCTCCGCCTGGGCCTGAGGCTGAGGCTGCGACTCGCCCCCCTGCGGCTCCTCGACGGCGGCGCTCGACTCGGCCTCGACGCTCGCGGCGGCGGGCTGCTCGACGGCCTCCGCCGGCTGGGCCGGAGCCTCCTCGGATCCGGCGGACGGGGCTGTCTCGTTCTCGGCGCTCGGCTCGTCGCTCATCAAGTCTCAATCTCCAGCGGTTGCGGGGTCTGCGCGGCGTGCGGATGGTCGGGGCCGGCGTAGATCTTCAGCTTCGTCAGCTGCTTGCGCGCGAGCCTGTTGCGGGGCATCATTCCCTTCACCGCGATCCTCAGGATCTCCTCCGGCCGGCGGCCGAGCATCTCCTCGAAGGTGGGCGAGCGGATCCCGCCGGGGTAGCCGGAGTGCCTCCAATACCGCTTCTGGGTGCGCTTGTTTCCGGTCACCGCGATCTTCTCGGCATTCACGACCACGACGAAGTCGCCCGTGTCGATATGGGGCGTGTACTGCGGCTTGCGCTTGCCCCTCAGCACGTCGGCGATCTGCGTGGCCAGCCGGCCGAGCGTCTTGCCCTCGGCATCCACGACAAACCAGTTGCGCTCCCGGTCGGAGGGCTTGGCGACATATGTCTTGGTAGTGAAGCTCATGGCATTGCCAGCGCTAAAAAAGCCACGCGCATCTGGCAGCGCGCGGCGCGGAGGCACATCATAGCGGCAGCCAGCGCCGCCGGCCGCGCCGAGGCGCCGCCCACATCCTGGCGTGCGGATCGGCGTGACCGGCAAGGACGCAGCGAGCGTGGCGTGCTCCGCACGCGAGCGAGTGAGGACGCCGCCGGCCGCGCCGAGGCGCCGCCAGGTCTACTCCCACTCGATGGTGCCGGGTGGCTTGCTCGTGATGTCGAGCACCACCCGGTTGACCTCACGGATCTCCCCCATCATCCGGGAGGCGATCTTCTCCAGCAGGTCGTAGGGCAGTCGCGCCCAGTCCGCGGTCATCGCATCGTCGCTGGTGACAGCGCGGATCACGACGACGTTGCCGTAGGTCCGCTCGTCGCCCTGGACGCCGACCGTCCTGATGTCGGGCAGCACGCAGAATGACTGCCACAGCTCCCGGTAGAGGCCGGCGGCGCGGATCTCCTCCTGCAGGATGTGGTCGGCCTCGCGCAGCACGTCGAGGCGCTCCCTGCTCGCCTCGCCTCCGACCACGCGGATCGCGAGGCCCGGGCCGGGGAACGGCTGGCGCCAGACGAGACGATCGGGCAGGCCGAGCTCGGTGCCGACCGCGCGCACCTCGTCCTTGAACAGGCTGCGCAACGGCTCGACCAGGTCGAAGTCGAGATCCTCCGGCAGGCCGCCGACGTTGTGGTGGCTCTTGATCGTGGCCGATCCGGGGCGGCCGCCGGACTCGATCACGTCCGAGTAGAGGGTGCCCTGCACGAGATAGCGCGCGCTGCCGTCCCCGTCGTCGCCGGCGAGCCGCTTGGCCTCCTCCTCGAAGACGCGGATGAACTCCTCGCCGATCACCTTGCGCTTGCGCTCCGGCTCGGTCACTCCGGCAAGCTTGGATAGGAACCGCTGCTCGGCGTCGACCGCGACGAGCGGCACCCTGAAGGTGTCCCTGAAAGTCTCGATCACCTGCTCGCCCTCCTGCTTGCGCATCAGGCCGTGGTCGACGAAGACGCACGTCAGCCGATCCCCGATAGCCCGGTGCACGAGCAGCGCCGCGACCGAGGAGTCCACGCCGCCGGAGAGCCCGCAGATCGCCGAGCCCTCGCCGACCTGCGCGCGGATCCGCTCGATCTGATCCTGGACGATCGAGGCGGCCGTCCATGTGCGCTCGCAGCCGCAGATGTCGGTGAGAAACCGGATCAGGATGTCCTCGCCGTACGGCGTGTGGACGACCTCCGGATGGAACTGGATGCCGTAGATCCCCCTCTCGCGATCCTCCACCGCGGCGACCGGCGAGGCGGTCGAGGAGGCGAGCGCCGTGAAGCCGGCAGGAGGCTCGAAGACCGTGTCCCTGTGGGACATCCAGCAGGTCTGCTGCGCCGGCAGGCCAGCGAGCAGCGTGCCCGCGTTGGCGACCGTCAGGTTCGACCGACCGAACTCGCCGACCTGCGCCTGCTCCACCCGCCCGCCGAGCTCGTGCATGAGCAGCTGCATCCCGTAGCAGATGCCGAGCACGGGCACCCCGAGGTCCAGCAGCCCGCGCTGCAGGCGCGGCGCGCCGTCCGCGTAGACCGACGCTGGGCCGCCGGATAGGACGATCCCGCGCGGCCGGCGGGAAGCGATCTCCTCCAGCGGCACGGTGTGCGCCACCAGCTCGGAGAAGACCCCGCAATCCCTGATCCTGCGCGCTATCAGCTGGGAGTACTGGCCGCCATAGTCGAC
This sequence comes from Solirubrobacterales bacterium, assembly GCA_027314825.1. Classification (GTDB taxonomy): domain Bacteria; phylum Actinomycetota; class Thermoleophilia; order Solirubrobacterales; family Solirubrobacteraceae; genus Palsa-744. Next base: position 12,027 of record DAHVAB010000015.1, on the reverse strand, counting down.
GACGAGCACCTCGTCGCTGCCTGCGGCCACCGCGTCGGCCCCGGCCAGGTCGGGCGCGGGCAGCGTTGCCAGCGACTCACTCATTCACGAGCGCCGCCGGGGCCTTCCCGTTGGCGCCCATGCCGACGGCCTGATCGCGCTGCAGCTGCTTGCCCTCGGTCTGAAGCGCCGGCGCGATCACGACCTCCGCCCTGTTGAACTCGGCCAGGTCCATGTGCCCGCAGGTGGCCATCGAGGTGCGCAGCCCGCCGAAGAGGTTGAAGGTGCCGTCGTTCTCGCGTGCCGGCCCGACCAGGATCTCCTCGAGGGTGCCGTTCTGGTGGGTGGCGACCCGCGCACCGCGCGGCAGGGTCGGATGGAAGGTGGCCATCCCCCAGTGGAAGCCCTTGCCGGGGGCTTCGTAGGCTCTGGCCAGGGGCGAGCCGATCATCACCGCGTCGGCGCCGAGCGCGATCGCCTTGGAGACATCGCCGCCGTTGCGCATCCCGCCGTCGGCTACCACGTGGCAGTACTCGCCTGTCTCCAGCATGTGCGTGGAGCGGGCGTGGGCGACGTCGGCGATCGCGGTCGCCTGCGGCACGCCGATCCCCAGCACCCCGCGGGTGGTGCAGGCGGCGCCCGGGCCGACTCCGACGAGCACCCCCGCCGCGCCGGTGCGCATCAGGTGCAGGCCGGTGTGGTAGGAGGCGCATCCGCCGACGACGACGGGAACGTCGAGGGTGGGGATGAACTCCTTCAGGTTGAGCGGCTCCGAGACGGTGGAGACGTGTTCGCCGGAGACGACGGTGCCCTGGATGACGAGCACGTCCAGGCCGGCCTCCAGTGCGATCTCGTAGTAGTCGCGAACCCGCTGCGGGGTGAGCGAGGCGGCCACGACGACTTTGTGCTCCTTGATCTCCGCGATCCGCTGCGCGATCAGCTCCGGCCTGACGGGCTCGGCGTAGACCTCCTGCATGCGGCGGGTCGCCTCCGGCTTGGGAAAGCCGGCGATCCGCTGCAGCTCCGCCTCCGCATCCTCATAGCGGGTGAAGATTCCCTCCAGGTTCAGGACCGCCAGCCCACCGAGCCTGCCGATGATCCCCGCCGTGCTCGGCGAGACGACCCCGTCCATCGCGGAGGCCATCAGCGGCAGCTCGAACTGGTAGGGCCCGAGCTTCCAGGTGATGTCGATGTCGTCGGGGTCCCGCGTGCGCCGGGAAGGGACGATCGCGATGTCGTCGAATCCATAGGCGCGTCGCGCCTTCTTGCCGCGTCCGATCTCTACTTCCATTGCGCAAGCATGACAGTCGCAGCGGACGCGACGGCCCCGCTGCGGGCGGGGCCGTAAGAGGGGCCGAGGGAGGCCCGGGCTGGCGTATGGAGGAGGCCGGTCAAGTGGCGCCCAGCATAGCAACGGGCGCCGCCACGAACCCGCTCCGGGTGCGGCTATCCGGGTGCCGGCCGACGATCAGACAGAATGGTGGACGCGATGAGCGGCGAGAAGGCGCACAGCGGCTACATGCCGCAGGAGATCGAGACGCGCCGCCAGGCCGCGTGGCAGCGGGCCGGCCGCTTTCGCACGCCGCCGATCGCCGGTGGGCGGCCTTCGAGCGCCGCAGCCGACGCCGCTGAGGCCGCGCCCACCCGCAAGTACATAAAGCCATCGGCTCCGTTCACCTCGGGCAACATTCATATAGGCCATGTCCGGTCCTATTCGATCGGGGACGCCTACGCGCGATTCAGCCGCGCCCGCGGGCAGGACGTCCTGTTCGCCTTCGGCTTCGACGCCTTCGGCCTGCCCGCCGAGCTCGGCGCGATCGCGGCCGGCGTCTCGCCCAGCGAGTGGGTGCAACGGTGCGCCCGGAAGATGACCGCCCAGCTGCAGCGCCTCGGCTTCTCCTTCGACTGGGAGCGCAGCTTCATGAGCTCCGACGCGGTGATGTACCGCTGGTCGCAGTGGCTGTTCATCACCTTCCTTCAGGCGGGCCTGATCCATCGTGGCACCGGCACGGTGGATTGGTGCGATCACTGCGAAACGACGCTGGCGAGCATCCAGGTCGAGGACGGCGCCTGCTGGCGCTGTCACAACCCGGTGAGGCTGATCCAGCGTCCCGAGTGGTTCCTGCGGATCAGCGCGCACGTGCCCGAGAACGACATGCGACTGCAGGCGCTCGCCGACAGCGGCATCTGGGACGAGAACGCGCTCGGGACGCAGCGGTTCGTGCTGGGGCGCGTCGACGGAGTGGAGCTGGAGCTGGAGGGCGATGACGGGCAGCCGGTCACGGTGTTCACCCCGCATGCCGACGCCGTGCGGCTCGCCCGCTTCGTGCTCGTCTCGCCCAAGCACCCCGAGGTGGAGCGCTTCACCGAGCGGGCGCAGGTGCGCGAGCGCCTGGAGGATCTGCGCTCCGGCGGCATGGAGCGCGCGGCGCGCGACGCGGAGTCGATCGCGGTGATCGAGACGGGCTGCACGGTGACGGCGCCCGACGGCGGCGCTCCGCTGCCGGTGCTGATCTCGCCGCTCGTGGATGGGCGCTACGGCACGACGGCCGTGCTCGGGATCCCCGAGCGCGACGGCACCGACGCCGTGATCGCGCAGCGGCTCTCGGGGCGCGCGCCGGGCGGCGAGGACGGCGAGGGCGGCCCGGGCGCGCAGGCTGGCCCGCGGCCGGCGGTGCGCTATAGGGCCGGCGACTTCTCGATCTCCCGGCAGCGCTCGTGGGGCACGCCGATCCCGATCGTCTACTGCGATCGGTGCGGCACCGTGCCGGTTCCGCGAGAGCAGCTCCCGGTGGAGCTGCCGCGGGAGATCAGGCCGACCGGCGCGGGCAACCCGCTCGCGGAGCTGGAGAGCTTCCTGGAGACGGAGTGTCCCGCCTGTGGGGGCCCGGCGCGCCGGGAGACCGACACGCTGGACTGTCACTTCGACGCGCTGTGGCTGTGGGTGCCGGCGTGCGTGCCCCAGGCAGAGCGCGAGCGCACGCTGGAGGAGATATTCGCCCTGGAGGACCTGCGTGCCTGGCTGCCCTCCGAGCGGGTGGTGGCAGGATCGGACAGCGGGAACTTCGTCTTCGATCAGCGGATCGTGACGAAGGCGCTGCGCGACATCGGCCCGCTCGCGTTCCTGGCCGACGGCGAGCCGTTCGCCGGCTGCCTGTTCCATGAGATGGTGGTGGCGGACGGCCGCAAGATGAGCAAGCACCTGGGTAACGTGGTGGAGCCGGACGAGCTGGTGGCGCAGTATGGAGCCGACACCGTGCGACTGGCGGTGCTGTATGCCGCCCGTCCGCAGAAGTCTCTGAACTGGACCGACGCTGCCGTCCAGCACTGCCACCGCTTCCTGCACCGGCTGTGGGAGTACTCGCAGGCGCGCTTCGCCATGCAGCGCAACCGCTCCTCGCTGCCGAGCGCATCAGCGGACGTCGGCAAGCAGCGCACAGAGCACCTGCGCGCGCGGCTGGAGAAGTGGTGCGATGCGGCGATCGAGCGGAGCACCGCCGATATGGCCGAGCTGGAGACACACAGCGCGGTGCGCAACGTGATGCGGCTGCTGGAGCGCATCCAGGACTTCGAGAAGCGGGTGTTGGAGCGGCGGCAGAGCCTCAGCCGCGAGGACGCGGACACGCTCGTGGCGGCACTGGCGACGCTGGCGCTGCTGCTGGCCCCGTTCGCGCCGCACGTCGCCGAGCAGCTGTGGATCGATTCCGGCGCCCATGGCCGCGACGGCGAGAGCCCCGCGATGCCGTGGCCGCAGCCCGGCGCGGTTCGCGCCCTGACCGGCGCAGGGCCCGGCCGGGCACCATCCCCGGCAGTGTCTACTCTTCAGGTGTGATGGGGGATCGGCGAGTGAGAAGGGGCGAGCGGCAGGCGAGGGGCGGGGTCACGCCCGCCCGGCAGGTCCCGCCGACCTAGAGTGAGTGGAAGATACGGGTGAGACGATGAGCATCGCATACGCGGGACAGCGCGCAGGCGGCAGGAGCGAGAAGACCCGCTCGTGCGTGGTCGGGCTGATCTGCAACATCTGCGGGCGGCGCTTCGCGATCGAGGAGACCGAGTTCGCCTGTCCGGAGTGCGGCAAGGGCCTGGATATCGAGTACGACTACGAGATGGCGGCCGCACGGCTGCGGGAGGTCCCGCTGGCCGAGCGTCCCCACAACATCTGGCGCTTCGAGGAGCTGCTGCCGATCGTCTCCCGCGCCGCGCAGGCGCGGGTCGGACGGCATGCCGGGTATACGCCCCTGATCCATGCCGACCGGCTCGGCGCGGAGCTGGGGCTGAGCAACCTGTACATAAAGGACGATTCCAGCAACCGTCCGAGCTTCTCCTACAAGGACAGGGTCGTCTCGATGTCGATGGCGCGCCTGCTGGAGCTCGGCCACAGCGAGATCGGCTGCGTCTCGACCGGCAACGTGGGTACCGCGGTCGCGGCGTTCGCGGCGAAGGCGGGCGTCAAGCCCTACGTCTTCTATCCGAACCGCTTGGAGCCGACGAAGGCGCGCGTCTGCCGCGCACTCGGCGCGGAGGTCTGCCAGGTGGACGGCAACTATGACGAGGTCAACAGGGCGTGCCGAGCGCTCGCGGAGGCGAGCGGTCTTCAGATAGCGAACATCACGCTGCGGCCGTTCTATGCGGACGGGGCGAAGACGATGGCGTTTGAGATAGTCGAGCAGCTCGACTGGCAGTCGCCTGCGCACATCGTGACAGCGGCGGCCGGGGGCACGCTCTCCTCAAGGCTGCACAAGGGCCTGGTCGAGCTGGAGCGCCTGGAGCTCGCTGAGACCGAGCAGACGCGGATCCACATCGCCCAGCCGAGCGGGTGCAATCCGATCGCGAGCGCGATCCTCGCAGAGGACGCCGAGATCCGCCCGGTGACGCCCGAGACGGCTGCGCACTCGCTGGCGATCGGGGCGCCGGGCGACGGCTACCTGGTGATCGATGCGGTGCGCAAGCGGGGCGGCACCGGGGGCTTCGCCAGCGACCCGGAGATCTTCGCCGGGATCGACCTGCTCGCGTCGACCGAGGGCATCCTCACCGAGCCGGCCGGCGGCACGACCGTGGCCGTCCTGCAGAAGCTCGCAGCGGCCGGTCGCTTCGAGCCCGACGAGGTGGTGGTGGCCGTGATCACCGGCAACGGCCTGAAGACCCTGGAGGACCATCCGGCCAAGCCATGGCCGTCGATGGTGCGCTGCGACTCCGACTCGATGCTCGAGGTGCTCGAGCGCATGCAGCACGGCGAGCACCACCCCGACGACTGATCCGGCGCTCGCTCGCGCGCACGGGATCGTGAGGTGGCGCGCTTGCGCGCGCGCGGGTCGCGCCCGGCACCGTATGGCCGCGGTCGCGAGCACGCGCGGGCGGCCCCGGATCGGGCCTGGCCGCCGTCGTCGATCCGCGACGGCTCGGGACGGCTCTGCCAGGCGGGGAACCCGGCGCCAGGTCACGAAGATTCCCGCGGCCTATAGGGGGTAACCACCGATGTGAGGCCTCTGAGCGCGCCGTAGGCTCGTTGCAACGATGAGCGGAAAGGAACCACCCGTCATGACCGACAACTCCCGTCCCGGACGTGACGGTCTGGACCTTGATGCGATGCGCCTGCCCAAGCTCGTCCGCTCTCAGCTGCGGCGTGCGGGCGGGGCACGTCTGCTCGCGCACAGCGGAGCCGACATCGAGGAGAGGGTCAGGGAGGCGCTGTACGGGAAGACCTATTACGGGACCAGCCGACACGTATTCACGCATCTGCTTGGAGGGCGACGATGAGTTACAAGCGCGCAAGGCCGTATGCCGATCCAGCCGATCCGCTCGCCCCCGGCGTGTATATCACCGACGGCAGCTCGCTCTTCAACATCGTCGGCGAGCTGCCGCACGAGCCCTCGTTGCGGCTGGTGGAGGACTGCAGCACGCTGGAGATCCTGATGGTCCACGTCGACGGGCTGCGCTCGCCGGGCGTGCGCCGGGTATATGCCGAAGAGCTGGATGATCTGCAGCCGGCGGAGGAGCATGCTGCCGCCGAGCAGGAGAGCGCTGCAGCCGTGAGCGCTCACGCTGCCAACCGCTGAGCGAGGCCGGAGCCGGCTCGCTCACGGGAGCCGCTCGCTCACGGGAGCCGCTCGCTCACGGGAGCCGGCTCGCTCACCTCACGGGAGCCGCTCGCTCACGGGAGCCGGCTCGCTCACCTCACGGGAGCCGCTCGCTCACGGGCCGGCTCAGCCCTGGAGCAGATCTCTGACCGGCTGCGGCAGCACGGCGAGGACATCGTCGATCTCGCCGGCGGAGACGTGCGCGGCGAGCTCTTCGAAGGTCGCGATCGCGGCGAACGACGCCTCCATCTCGCCGCCGAGCACGGATGCGGCGGCGAGCCTCTCGAGGAACTCGTGCGCGCCGTGGTAATGGGCTGGAGTCGCGCCGGGGCGCCAGCCCTCGTAGTAGATGCCACGGACCAGTTGCGGCAGCTGAGCCGCCAGCTGCGCGGACTCCTGCAGCGGCAGCCTGTCTCTCAGCGTGTTCAGGAAGCCGCGCAGCACCCGGTAGGCGTACTGACGGTCGCCATTGCCCAGGCGCGTGCTCAGCTCCTTGATCCAGATTGTGGTCGTCTCCACACCGTGGTCGATCCCCTCGACTCCGGTCACGGTCGTCATCTCAGGACTCCGACGGTCGGCGAGACGCGCGCGCCGCAGCACCGCGGCGGGCCCGAGCACCATGAGTGCGGCCGTGGTGATTGCTCACGGCTCCGGGGCTACCTGGGTGCCAGGCGCCCCCTCCTCGAGCGCGTAGAGCACGTGATCCCAGTTGACCATCACGCGGCTGCCGTCGGCGCCCTCCAGCGCGACCGGCTTCGGATGGCTGCGGATCGCAAGCTCCATCACCCGGTCGACGTCGTCTGCGAGGTCGACGTGAAGTCCCCCGATGAAGATCAGCCGCGTGGCCATCGGTCCGCTCCCAGACGGCGGCGCCGCCCGTCCTCGGGGCCCTCGGCCTCCGCGGCAAGGTCGCGCTCCAGCTCGTGCAGCCGATCCAGCAGCCGGCGATTCTCGATCCGAAGGGCCGCGGCGTCGCGCCGCACCCTCGCCAGCTCCTGCGCGAGCAACGGCAAGATCCGCCGAAGCCGCGCGAGCCGCTCAACGGCGTCCCCGTCGAGGCGCCGCTCGCCGATCGCGCCGAGCCAGCCACGGTGGCCGGGCACGTTCAGCTGCCACTCGTGCGGGCTCTCCTCCAGCCGCTCGGCCGAATGCCGCCCCGAGCGCCGCCCGTTGCCGCGCGTGAGGCTCGGCGCGCCCGCCATCGGCGTCAGGCTGCTGCTCTGGCGGCCTGCGAGATCTCCTTCGGCGCGGTCTTGAAGGTGGCTCATCTTGCGAAGCGGTCTCGACAGGTCGAGGACATACTGCAGTGAACTGCCACGGCGGCCGGACGGCAACGGGCGATACCACGGAAGCCGCTCAGTACTAATCCCCGCGTCGAGGCGCGCGCCGAGACCCGCGCCGAGACCCGCGCCGAGACCCGCGCCGAGGCCCGCGTCGGTCGCCGCTCCGAGGCCCGCGTAGAGGCCCGCGTAGAGACCCACGCCGAGGCGCGCGTAGAGACCCGCGCCGAGGCGCGCGTCGATCCCCGCGCCGAGAACCGCGTCGATCCCCGCGTCGAGGCGCGCGCCGAGGTCACCGGCACATCACTCCTCACAGATATCGGCGACCATCGCGTCGCCGAGACGGACCATCTCGCGCGGGTCGAGCAGCAGCCCGTGACGGTGATCGGGGCCGCCGCAGAGCACGCGTGGCTGATCGAGCAGCCGCCGATCGACAATCCGCGCGGCGAAGAGGCCGCCGCCCACCGGGGGCACCGCGCCCAGCTCGAACTCCGGGAGGTGCGCGGCGATCTCCTCCTCGCTGGCCAGCCGCAGGCTCTTGCTGGCTCCCAGCAGGTGACGGAGCTTGTGCAGGTCGAGCATCTCCGATGCCGGCAGCACGGCCAGCGACAGCGCGCCACGGTCGAAGAGGACGACCGCCTTCGCCGCCGCCTCCGCCGGCACGTCCGCCGCGCGCGCGGCCTCCAGGGCGCGCATAGCGCGATCGTGCTCGACGATCTCGTACTCCACGCCATGGTGGGTGAGAAACGCGCCGAGCATCTCGATGTCCAGGTGCCCGGCGAGGGTATGGCCGGGTGCGGATGCTGTACGCCGATCAGACATTGGCACTCCTCACCTTGTGGTCGCCTTCCAGCAGCGGCTTCAGATGGGAGGGCAGGATCGCGATCACATCGGCGAGCTCGCCGGCGGTGACATGGTCTCGCAGCACCGTCGCGACGGCCGTCACGGCGTATGAGGCCTCCGTCTCGCCGGCTAGACGGCCCTCCTCGGCGATGTGGTCGAGAAAATCCTTGACGCTGTGGAAGGCGGCTGGGGCGCGGCTCGGGTTCCAGTCCTCGTAGTAGATGCCGCGGATCAGCGTGGGCAGCTGTGCGGCCAGCTGAGCGGCCTCCTCGATCGTGAGGCGATCGCGCAGGGTGTGCAGGACGGCGCGCAGGGCGCGATAGGCGTAGTGGCGGTCGTCGGTGCCGAGCGCGGAGGCGACCTCGCCGATCCAGATGTGAGCCTTCTCGACGCTGCGCTCGATGATCGTGGGCTCGCTGTGGGTCATCTCGATCCTCGCATCTCGTGGGTTGCGCCTGCTCGGGCATGTGCGCCGGCTTGTGATCGGCGCCACCGCGGCGATCGGCGGCCGGCCTGCTGGACAAATGGTCGCTGCGGCCGGCTCTCACCGAATCCGCGCTGGTCACTGAGGCGGCTGGGGAATTTTCCGCACGCACCGGAGCGGGCCGCGGCAAGAGCAGACGCCGGTCTGGCACCGGCGCGTCACGGGTGTGTACGGATGGCGCGGCGCGCCTGTGGCGCAACGCTTCGCGCGTGGCGAGCGACGGCGGCAGGCATCAGCGGGTGCACAGCGCCGGCGGCCGCAGGCCGGCAGCGCGGATCGGCGCCTCCGGCCAGCGCGAACGGGACGGGCCGGCCGACGCTCCCGCCGAACGGCCGCAGGCGGAGAGCCCGCCGCCGCTCGACCCTCAGGAGCGCGCGGGCAGGCTGCTCGGCCACCTGCGCACCGGCCGGGAGGGGCTCACCGAGCGCGAGGCCGAGCGGCGGCTGGTTCAGTACGGCCGCAACGAGATCGCTCGCCGCCAGCGTGCGGGGCACCTCCGCGAGCTGGCACGTCAGTTCACGCACCCGCTCGCCGCCCTGCTGTGGGTCGCCGCGGTCCTGGCATTCGTCTCCGGCGCCGCCGCGCTCGCGATCGCGATCGTGGCCGTGATCGTGTTGAACGCGGCTTTCGCCTTCGCCCAGGAGCTCCAGGCGGAGCGCGCGACGGAGGCGCTTGCCGAGATGCTGCCGCCGCAGGTGAGGGTGCGGCGCGGCGGCGGATCGCACCGGATCGACGCGGCGCTGCTGGTGCCCGGCGACATGCTCCTGATCGAGGAACGGCTCTGCGCCGATGCGAGGCTGCTCGACGGCGCCGTGGAAGTGGACATGTCCGCGCTGACCGGCGAGTCGCAGCCGGTGCTGCGCGCCGCTGCGCCCGGCGCCCATGCGATCAGCCCGCTGGAGGCGCCGGAGCTCGTCTTCTCCGGCACGCTCTGCCTCGCCGGCGAGGCGCAGGCAGTCGTCTACGCGACCGGGATGCACACGCAGCTCGGACGGATCGCAGCGCTCTCGGAGCGAGTGCGCGGCGAGATCAGCCCGCTGCAGGCGCAGGTCAACCGTGCCGCACAGCTGATCGCGGTGATCGCGCTGGGAGCGGGCGCCGTCTTCCTCGCGCTCGGGCTGACCGCCGCCGCTCTGCCCTTGAAAGATGCGACTAACTTCGCGATCGGACTGCTGGTGGCCAACGTGCCGGAGGGCCTGCTGCCCACGATCACCCTCGCGCTCGCGGTGGGGGTGCGGCGGATGGCCAGGCGCCGCGCGCTGGTCAAGCGCCTGACGGCGGTGGAGACGCTCGGCTCCACGGACGTGATCTGCACGGATAAGACCGGCACTCTCACCGAGGGGAGGATGACCGCACAGCTGCTGTGGGCGGACGGCATCGAGCTCGCCACCGGAGCGGGCTCGGCCGGCGAGGCTCCCCGCCGCGAGCCGTTCTCCGCCCTGCTGCGAACGGCGACCCGCTGCAACAACGCGACCCTCACTCGGCACGACGGCGGCTGGCGGCGGGGCGGCGACCCCAGTGAGAGCGCGCTGCTGGTCGCAGCATGGCGGCTGGGCGAGGACGTCGAGGGGCTGCTCGCCGAGCGTGAGGGGGTGCGGCGGCACGGATACCACTTCGACGCCCGCCTGCGGCTGATGAGCACGCTGGACCGCGAGCGGGACGAAACCATGTGGGTGCATACCAAGGGCGCGCCGCTCGAGGTGCTCGCGCGCTGCAGCGCCGTGCGCGGCGCCGGCGGCGACCGGGCCCTGAGCGACGCCGAGCGACGCCGGATCGCCGAGCAGTTCGAACGCTATGCCGGCCGCGGCCTGCGGGTGCTCGCCTTCGCGGAGCGAGCCGTGACGCGAGCGGACGGGGCGGCGACGACGGCTCCCCCCCGCGAGCAGGCCGAGTCGGGGCTCACCTTTCTCGGGCTGGCAGCGCTCGAAGACCCGCCCCGCGCCGAGGTGCCGGCGGCGGTGTCCCGTTGCCGCAGGGCGGGGATCAGGATCGTGGTGATCACCGGCGATCACGCGCTGACGGCTGAGGCCGTCGCGCGCAGGGTGGGGATCGTCCGCGGCACTCCCCGCGTGGTGAGCGGCGAGGAGATCGACGCGATGCCCGATCGTGAGCTGGATTCGGTGCTGGAGGACGAGGCCGAGCTGATCATCGCCCGCAGCTCGCCGGAGACGAAGCTGCACGTCGTGGATGCTTTGCGTTCTCGCGGCCATACGGTCGCCATGACCGGCGATGGCGTCAATGACGCGCCGGCGCTGCGCAGGGCCGACATAGGCGTGGCGATGGGCGCGAGCGGCACGGAGGTGGCGCGGGAGGCGGCGACCATGGTGCTGACCGACGACAGCTTCAGCTCGATCCTCGCCGCCGTGGAAGAGGGACGGATCGTCTACGAGAACATCCGCAAGTTCATCACCTACATCTTTGCTCACACCACCCCCGAGGTGGTCCCCTTCCTGATCTACGCGCTGGCCGGAGGAGCGATCCCGCTGCCGCTCACCGCGGTCCAGATCCTCGCGATCGACCTGGGCACAGAGACGCTCCCGGCGCTGGCGCTCGGCACCGAGCCGGCTGAGCCGGGCATCATCGACCGCCCGCCGCGCTCCCGCGAGCAGGGGATCATCGACCGCTCGATCCTGGCGCGCGGGTGGGGCACGCTCGGCGTGCTGGAGGCGATCCTGGTGAGCGCAGGATTCTTCTGGGTGCTCCTGCGCGCCGGTTGGACTCCGGGAGCGCCGACCGGTCCGGGCAGCCCCCTGCACCACGACTACCTGCTCGCGACCACGATGAGCTTCGCCGGCATCACCGCCTGCCAGGTCGGCACGGCCTTCGCGACCAGGACGACCCGCGAGTCGCTTCGCAGCATCGGCGCCTTCTCAAACCGTCTGCTGCTCTGGGGGATCGCCTTCGAGCTCGCCTTCGCGGCAGCCGTCATCTACCTCGCGCCGCTGCAGTCGGTCTTCGGCACCACGGGACTCGGGGCGAGCGAGCTGCTGGCACTGCTCGCGTTCCCCGTGATCGTCTGGGGCTCTGACGAGCTTCGGCGCTGGTGGATGCGGCGCGACCGGCACGCCCGGCAGGCAGCTTGACCGAGACCGTCGGCCAAGCGGTCGGGGGCACAGCAGGGATGGCGCGGGCGGGGCGGCAAGCCCTGGAGCCGGGACTGGCGTGCATGCTCACATGCTCGCCCGAGTCGAGCTGCTTGCCCGGCAGGAAGCGCCAGTCATCTCCCTCTTGCAGAGCGCTCATCACTCCCTCCTGCGGAGCGCTCATCATTCCCCTCCTGCGGAGCGCTCATCATTCCCCTCCTGCAGAGCGCTCGTCATTCCCCTCCTGCGGAGCGCTCATCATTCCCCTCCTGCGGAGCGCT
>DAHVAB010000159.1 GCA_027314825.1 Solirubrobacterales bacterium | reverse complement strand
GCGCCAGCCCGCCCCGTGCCCGCCTGCCGGCCGCCGAGCCGCTCCCGCCTCACTTCCATTGCAGCGCCCCCCTTCGCCATACGTACACGAACGCGAGCAGCAGCAACACGATGAACACGATCGTCTCGGTGAGCGCGAAGGTGCCGTATGCCCGCAGCTGCACCGCGATCGGGTAGAGGAAGACGACCTCGATGTCGAACAGGATGAAGAGCATCGCGATCAGGTAGAAGCTGATCCCGAACCGCATGCCGCGCTTGACCTCGGAGGGCAGTCCGCACTCGTAGGGATCCTGCTTGCGGGCGAGCAGGCTGCGGGGCCCGATCACGGAGTTGAGCACCGCGAAGGCCCCGCCGACGGCGCCGCCCAACGCTAGGAAGACGATCGCTGGGAGGTAGCTGCGCAGCACCGCGCTGTTATATCACCCTTGTGCCAATGTGTTACATAGTGACGATTGACGCGATCCCTTCGGCTCGGGCGATCCTGCGCGACGCGGCGGGCGCGCAGAGAGGATGCTCGGCATGACTGAGCGAGGATGCCTGACATGAACAACGTCGTCGTGATCGCAGCGGTGGCCCTGGCGGGCCTCAACGCCGTGCCCGCCCTGGTCGGCGCCTGGCGCTGGTACCGCGGCGAGCCGAGCCGCGCCTTCTGGATCCTGCTGCGCGTGGCGCAGGCCGGCGCGCTCGTGCTCGCGCTCGGCATCGGAGTGCTGGCGGCGAGCGGGATCTACTCCATCGAACGGCTCTTCTACCTCTACGCGCTGCTGCCGCTCGGCGTCGCGTTCATCGACGAGCAGCTGCGCATCGCCTCCGCCCAGACGGTGCTGGACAGGAGCGGCTTGGAGGACGCTCAGCAGGTCGGCGAGCTGGAGGAGTCAGAGCAGCACGGGATCGTGGCCGCGATCGTGCGCCGCGAGATGGGCGTGATGACCCTCGCCGCCGCGGTCGTCGTCTTCCTGGCGCTGCGCGCCGCGCAGACAGCGCATGGACTCTGATCGAGACCCCGCACCGGCTCCAATCGGTATATTCCGGCCCGCATGAGGCGCGTCGTCAAGATCACCGGCTCGATCGCCGCCTGCCTGACGGCGGCGGTCGCGATCAGCGCGTGCGGCACCCAGGGCATCCAGGTGGCCAAGTCCAGCCCCTACTACCCGGGCGCGGTCGTCTTCCGGGACCACTGCGCGGGCTGCCACTCGCTCGCGGTCGTCGGCGCCGAGGGCTCCGCATCCAACGTGCAGAACCGCGTCAAGACCGACGGCCCGGACTTCAACGTGCGTCCCGAGACGGTGCAGCAGATCCTCTACGCCGTTCACAACGGCGGCTACTCGGGCGAGATCATGCCGGAGAACATCGTGGTCGGAAAGCAGGCCGAAGAGGTCGCCAGGTTCCTCGCCCACTACGCCGGCAAGGAAAAGCCCGCGCTGCCCGGCGAATCGATCGAAACCGAAAGCGAAGAAGCCGAAAAAGCGGCTGAAAAAGCCGAAGAATCGAAGTACCTGGCGAAAGCCGCGGAAGTCGCCTCCGGCAAAGCGGCCGCCTCCAAACCTTCCCCCTCCTCCTCCAAGAAATAGGAGCGGTGTCCCCGCGCGGCGGGACAGGCCGATGCGAGCATGTTGGACCTGAAGCAGATCCGGCGCGAGCCGGAGATTGTGAAGGCGGCGCTGTCGCGGCGTGATCCGGCGCTCGCGGAGGAGGTCGACGGCATTCTCGCGCTCGACTCGGAGTGGCGCGCCGCCACCACGAGCGCCGAGAGCCTGCGCGCCGCCCAGAAGGAAGCCTCTGAGCGAGTGGCCGCCGGCAAGCGGGCGGGAGCAGACGTCGGCGAGGAGCTCGCGCGCCTGAAGGAGACGAGCGCACGGGTCAAGACGCTCGCAGAGCAGGCCGCCCGCGCCGAGCAGCAGCTGCAGGACCGTCTGGCACGGCTGCCCAACCTGCCCGACCCGACGGCGGCGGACGGTCCCGAGGACGAGCTCGTCAGAACCGTCGGCGAACCGCGAGAGCTCGGCTTCCCCGCCCGCGACCATCTGGAGCTGGCCGGACCGCGGATCGACATGGATGCCGGCGCGAAGCTGTCCGGCACGCGGTTCGCCTACTTGAAGGGCGAGCTGGTGAGGCTCGAGCTGGCGCTCGTCTCCTACGCGATCGACACCCTCTCCACGCACGGCTTCACGCCGGTGATCCCGCCGGTGCTGGTGCGCGAGCGCGCGCTCTACGGCACGGGCTTCCTGCCCGACACCGAGCAGCAGATCTACCGGCTGGCCGACGACGATCTCTACCTGATCGGCACCTCCGAGGTGGCGCTCGCCTCCCTGCACGACGGCGAGGTGATCGAGCCGCAGCGGCTGCCGCTGCGCTACGCCGGCTACTCGCCGTGCTTCCGGCGCGAGGCCGGCGCCGCCGGCAAGGACACGCGCGGCATCTTCAGGGTGCACCAGTTCGAGAAGGTGGAGATGCTGAGCTTCGTAGCGCCCACGGACTCCGCAGCCGAGCACGAGCGGATCCTCGGCATCGAGGAGCAGATCCTGACCGAGCTCGCGATCCCGTACCGCGTCGTGAACATCGCCGTGAGCGACCTCGGCTCCTCCGCGGCAAAGAAGTACGACTGCGAGGCATGGCTGCCCAGCCAGGAACGCTACCGGGAGCTGACATCCTGCTCGAACACGACCGATTACCAGGCGCGGCGCCTTTCGATCAGGACCCGTCGCGACGACGGTCCCGGGCGCGGGCAGACAGAGCCGGTGCACACGCTGAACGGGACCGCGGTCGCGGTGGGGCGCACGATGATCGCTCTGCTTGAGAACGGGCAGCAGGAGGATGGGAGCGTGACCCTGCCCGAGTGCCTGGCGCCCTTCGGCGCTCCGCGCCGGCTCGCGCCGGCCGGCCGGTGACTCGGCCCCACCGTCGTGTCCGCGCGGCTCCGCGCCGGCTCGCGCCGGCCGGCTGAGCCGCGATCTGCTCTACGCTCCGCCCGTGGCCTCAACGCTCGGCTCGGTGCTCTCCGGCAGCCCGCCTCCGCGGCGGATCGGCATCCTGGTCGCGATCCTCGCGGTCGCGCTCTGCACGGCGATCGTCTACCCGCTGGGGCAGGTGGCGCCGGTCGTCTCGCTCGGAGTCGTCTACCTGCCGGCGGTGCTGATCGTCTCCGCCGCCTGGGGCGGATGGCTGGGCGCGGTCACGGCGGTGCTGAGCGCGGCCGCGCTCAACTACTTCCATCTCTCGCCGACCGGCGGCTTCACGATCCACGACCCGGGCGACTGGGTCGCGCTGGCCGCCTTCCTGGTCGTCGCCTGGATGGTCAGCTCGGTGGCGGACCTCACAAGGGCGCGGGCGCGCGAGGCGACCGAGCGCCGGCGGGAGGCCGACCTGGCGGCGGAGATGGCGCGGCTGCTGCTGCGCGGCAACCCGCTGCACATCGACCTGCCTCTCGCGGCGGCGCGGCTCGCGGAGGCGCTCGGGCTGCGGTCGGCCTCGATCGAGCTCGGCGTCAACGAGGGCGATGAGCGCCACCTCGCCTTCCCGCTGCGGGAGGGGCCGCGGCGGCTCGGGACGCTGCTCGTGCCCGCCGACGCGGGTGAGGACGCGCTGCGCCGGCTACAGGAGCGGGTCGTCCCGTCCCTGGAGGCGCTGCTCAGCGCGGCCCTGGAGCGCGAGGCGCTGCTCGGCGACGTTGTCGAGACCGCTGCGCTGCGGCGCGCCGACGTGGTGAAGACCGCGCTGCTGCGTGCGGTCTCCCATGACCTGCGCTCGCCGCTGACCGCGATCGCGACCGCCGCCGACGCGATCTCCTCGCCCTCCATCCCCGAGCAGGAGCGCCTGGAGATGGCCGATGTCGTGCGCCAGGAGACCGAGCGGCTCTCGCGCCTGGTCGACAACCTGCTCGATCTCTCCCGCCTGGAGGCGGGCGTGGCCAGAGCGCATCTGGAGCCGACCTCGGTGGAGGAGGTGATCCATGCGGCGCTGCGGGAGATCTCGGCCGGGCCCGAGGAGTTCGCGCTGGCCATAGACCAGGAGATGCCACTGGTGCAGGCCGATCCGCTGCAGCTGGAGCGCGCATTCGCGAACGTGCTGGAGAACGCCCGCCGCCATCGTGGCGAGCACCCCGTCTCCGTCCGTGCGCGGGCCGTGCAGATGCTCAGCCCCCACGGCGGCGAGTCGCTTGGCGACAGGGTCGTGGTACGGGTGGTCGATCGCGGCCCGGGGATTCCGCGCGCCCAGCTGGAGCGGATCTTCGAGCCGTTCTACACGGCCGGCACGCCGGAGGGGGGGCGGCGCAGCTCCGGCCTCGGCCTCGCGATCGCGCGCGCGGGGTCGCCGACGCCAACGGCGCGCGCCTGCACGCCGAGTCGCTGCCGGGCCAGGGCGCGAGCCTCGTCTTCGAGATCCCGCTCACCTCGCAGGCGGGCGCCGGCGAGCCGGTCAGCGCCGATGCCGCTGCCGCCACGGGTCGATGAGCACCGCGGCGCAGCGGGTTCTCATCGTCGACGACGAGCCGCAGATCCTGCGTGCGCTGCGCGTGCTGCTGCGCGAGGAGGGCTAAGCGGTCACGGGCGTCGCCACCGGCGCGGAGGCGCTCGACCGCGCCGCGCTGCGAGCGCCGGAGGCGGCGATCGTCGATCTGATGCTGCCGGACATCGACGGCGTGGAGGTGACCCGCCGGCTTCGGGAGTGGAGCGAGATGGCGATCCTCGTCCTCTCCGCGATCGGCGACGAGGAGCAGAAGGTCAAGGCGCTGGAGGCCGGCGCCGACGACTACATCACCAAGCCGTTCGGCTCGCGCGAGCTGATCGCCCGCCTGCAGGCGGCGCTCAGACGCGCGGCCGGCGCCTCCGAGCAGGCCACGATCTCCGCTGGCGAGATGGAGATCGACCTGGCCGCGCACCTGGTCCGCCTCGCCGGGGAGCCGGTCCATCTCACGCCGATCGAGTTCGAGCTGCTGCGCACGCTGGCGCGCAACCGCGGGCGGCTGATGACCCACCGGATGCTGCTGGTCGAGGTGTGGGGGCCGGCCTACGCCGACGACGTGCAGACGCTGCGCGCCCACATCGCGCGCCTGCGCGCGAAGATCGAGCCGGAGGGAACGCTGCCGCGCCACATAGTGACCGAGCCCGGCATCGGCTATCGCTTCGCCGAGTAGCCGCCCCGCGCCGTCACGAAAACGTTATGTGAAAGGGTCGATCCGTCACGCGGCCGTGATGGCCGGGCGTCGATACTGCCGGCATGAGCGTGATCCTCGCACTTGCCGGCCTCGGCGGCGACATGGTGGCGATCGCGATCGGCGTCGCCGTCTTCGCCGTGCTCTTCGCGATCCTCGCCGCGGTCGAGAGGATATGAGCGCAGCTGACATCTTCGGCCTGATCGCCTCGGTGGCGGTGATCGCCTACCTTCTCTATGCGCTGGTGCGCGGAGAGCGGTTCTGATGAGCGTCGCGGGCTGGGGCGAGATCGTCGCCTTCATGGTCGTGCTCGTCGCCGTGGCGATCCCCCTCGGCGGCTACATGGCGCGCGTCTACAGCGGCCAGCAGGTCCTTCTCAGCCGCGTGCTCGGTCCCGTCGAGCGGCTCACCTACACGCTGCTGCGGGTCGACCCCGGACGCGAGATGGACTGGAAGGCGTGGGCGCGCAACATCATTCTCTTCTCGCTCGCCGGATGGGTGCTGCTGTTCCTGATCCTGCGCACCCAGTCGATCCACCCGCTCTCCTCATATGGCGGTGTCCCGTTCCGCTCCGCACCGTGGGATGTCACCTTCAACACGGTCTCGTCGTTCATCACGAACACCAACTGGCAGTACTACGGCGGCGAGACGACGATGACCTACGTCAGCCAGATGGCCGGCCTGGCGGTACAGAACTTTCTCTCCGCCGCGGTCGGCATCGTCGTCGCGATCGCGCTGATCAGAGGCATCGTCGGCCGCAGCGGCAAGAGCCTCGGCAACTTCTGGGCCGACCTCGTGCGCACCGTCCTATACGTGCTGGCGCCGATCGCGGTGATCGGCGCGCTCATCCTCATCTCCCAGGGCGTGATCCAGAACTTCAACCACTACCTGACCGCGACCGGGCCGACCGGCATCCACCAGACGATCGCGCAGGGGCCGGTCGCCTCCCAGGAGGTGATCAAGAACCTGGGCACCAATGGCGGCGGCTTCTTCAACACGAACGCCGCGCACCCCTATGAGAACCCGAACGGCCTGACGAACTTCATCGAGATGCTGCTGGTCCTGATGATCCCGGCCGCGCTCGTCTTCACCTACGGCA
>DAHVAB010000158.1 GCA_027314825.1 Solirubrobacterales bacterium | reverse complement strand
CGCGCTGGGGCGCAGGGTGAAGTCGCGCGCGGAGATCGCGGGGGTGAACCGGTCATAGAACGGCTTGGTCAGGCGCAGGCGCGGATGGATCGCATCCCAGCCGAGCCGCAGCGCGAGCGCGTGGGCGCGCAGCTTGCGGGCATGGAAGAGGCCGTGCATCTGCACCTCGGCGAAATGGGCCGCGCAGAGCTCGCGAAACTCGGCGGCCGTGTACTCGTGCACATGCCACGGGTTGTCCGACCTCGGCGCGCCCTTCGGGGCGAGCGTGCGAACGTTCGGCGTCGAGACGAACACGACGCCGCCCTCTCGGCCCCCTCCCACGATGTCCTTGAAGTGCTCGAGCGCCGCCCCGGGATCCTGCAGGTGCTCGATCGTCTGCAGGAACACGACCGCGTCCGCGGGCGCGGTGAACGTTTCGATCAGGTCGCGCTCGAAGCTCAGGCTCTCCCGCCGGTAGCGCAGGCGGGCGTGCTCGTGGGCCTCCGGGTTGGCGTCGACCCCGATCACGTGCTCAGCTCTTCGGGAGAGCACATCCGAGCCGTAGCCCTCCCCGCAGGCCATGTCGATCACCCGCAGGCCCCGCACCTGCTCCGCGATCCACTCGTAGACGATCAGATGGCGGCGGAACCAGTAGTTCTCCTCCGGGATCCCGGGCAGCGTGCGCTCGCCGGTGAGCGCGAGCGGGGGCACGCCGTCGGGCTGGTCGCGCTGAAGGTAGGGGGGCGCCGACACGGCGGCGAGTATACGGACCGAATATCGTGCCGCTCCATGCCCCCGGCGCTCACCCCCACCGAGATTCGCGACGTCAACACCCGCTACCACGACGTGGCGGCCGAGCACTACGACGCCAAGTGGGGGATCGACTTCGGCGACATCGGCCTCGCCCAGGTCTCCTCGAAGCTGCTCAAGGCGCTCGGGCAGGCGCCATCTCCGCGCTATGCGCGCTCGCTGGAGATCGGCTCCGGCACCGGCTACTTCACGCTCAACCTGATGCGGGCCGGCGTGATCGAGCAGGCGACCTGCACCGACATCTCGCCCGGCATGCTGGCCACGCTCGCCGCCAACGCGCAGCGGCTCGGGCTGGATGTGGAGACGGTCGCGGCCGACGCGGAGAGCCTGCCGTTCGCGGATGAGAGCTTCGATCTGGTCCTCGGCCATGCGGTTCTCCACCACATCCCCGACCTGGCCCGCGCCTTCGCCGAGTTCGAGCGGGTGCTGGCGCCCGGAGGGATGCTCGTCTTCGCCGGGGAGCCCTCGCGCTGGGGCGACCGGATCGCGACGGTGCCCAAGCGCGTGGCCGGGATGCTGGCCCCCTACTGGCGCCGGGCGATCGCGGCCCGTCCCGCGCCGCCGGCCGACGGCGGAGCGCCCGACTCGGCGCTGGAGGGCGTCGTCGACGTCCACGCCTTCGAGCCCGGCCAGCTCGCACGGTTCGCCCGTGACGCCGGCCTCACCGATGTGAACGTGCGGGGCGAGGAGCTTCTGGCCAACTGGTTCGGCTGGACCAACCGCACGCTGGAGGCGACCGCCGACCCGATGGACGTTCCGTGGGCGTGGCGCCAGTACGCCTATCGCGGCTACCTGGCCCTTCAGGAGCTCGACCGGCGCCTGCTGGAGGGCCGGCTGCCCGCCACGATCTTCTACAACCTGCTGATCTGCGCGCGCAAGCCGGGAGCGTAGGGGCGGGGCCGGGCGACGCCGATCGCAGACGCCGCCTGCCGGCGCGCGCTGGATCGGGGGGAGGAGCTCGATGCCGCTCGGCGACCTATTCGCCGTGGCGCCGCTCTCGGCCTCGGCCTCAGGTGGCCTCGGGCAGCAGTTGGAGCGCTGCGCAGTGCTTGGGTCGCAGCGCCCGGAAGTGGCGGTGGTCGAGCGTGACCACGCAGCGGGTGTCGAGCCTCTCCGCGAGCGCCAGCACCGACGCGTCGGTCGCACCGAGGGGAAAGTCGGCGTAGCGGCGGATCAGCTCGGCGATGCGCTCCCACTCGCTCGGGGGCGGTGCGTCGACGTCGAGCTTCGCGAGCCCCGAGACGAACGCCGCCTCCGCGTCGGCACCGAGGCGGGTGGCGGCGAGATAGCTGACCTCCGCCACGACTAGCGCCGGGATGACTGGCCGCAGGTCTCGCCGCCGCAACAGCTCGGCGCAGGCCTCATGGTCATCGTCGTCGCGGTCCAGGGCGGCGTAGAGCGGTCCGGTGTCATAGACGGCGAGCATCAACCCACTCGCGCGCCAGAATCTCCTCGGCGCGACGGGCCGTGTCGCGCTGCCCGCTGCGGCCGGCGCCGATGAACGCCGGAGGCACGGCGGCAGCCGCCTCGAGGTGCTCCTGCAGGGCCTCGCGGGCCACCTCGGCGAACGAGATGCGCCGCATCTCCGCCTCACGCCTGAGCTCGCGGGCGAGATCGTCGGAGATTGAGATCGTGGTGCGCATCACCGCTGCATCATAGCACCACCCGAGCGTCAGGCGCCGAGCGCGACCCCGCCGCGACGCGGGTCGCCGGCTGCGATCATCCGGCCGTCGGCGAGCCTCAGGCGTCGCATAGCAGACTCCTACCAAGCCCATGGTAATCTTGCATGGCCATGGCGATGAGGCTTGTGATATCCAAGGGCGGCCAGGTCTCCGTTCCCGCGTCGATCCGCAAGCGGTGGCGGACACGCAACGTGATGGCGGAAGACCGCGGCGACCACATCGTGCTGCGTCCCGCTCCCGCAGATCCCATCGCCGCGGCGATGGGGGCATTCGAGACAGAGATAGCAACCCTCGGATCCGAGGAGGCCAAGCGGCTGGATCGGGAGGAGGAGCTCGATGCCGAGCGGCGCGGAGCGCACGGCCGCTGATCCTCCGCGCGCGTCCACCCGGCCTCAGCGCTCGCGCGATCAGAGCACCGGCGAAGCTCGGCCTCCCACCCTGATCGACGCGTCCGCGCTGATCGCGCTGCTCGGCAACGAGCCCGCGGCGGCCGAGGTGCGAGAGATCCTTCGAGACGGCGCTGCGATCACCGCGCTCAACCTCGCCGAGGCGGTCGACCGTCTCGGCAGGCGCTACGGATTGGAGATGGAGCGCCTCAGGCCGGTCATCGACGGGCTGCTGGAGGATGCGCTCGAGGTTGTGCCGCTGACCTCCTCGCAGGCATGGCGCGCGGCAGAGATCAGGATCGCCCACTACCACCGCACGGCGTGCCCCCTCTCGCTGGCGGACGTCGTGCTGATCGCCCACGCCGCGCCCGGCCAGCCGGTGGCAAGCTCCGACTCGCACCTCCTGCGCATAGCTGAGCGGGAAGGCGCAGGCGTCCTTCCCCTGCCAGACTCCACCGGCGCTCGCCCCGACTGACCGTGCTGCGCCGACCGGCGCGGCGCCGGGCCGATCTCGCGGGCGTGGCGTGCCTTGCGGCGTGGAGGGCCTGCGCCTCAAGCGCCGAGCGCAACCCCGCCCCGCCGCGGGTCGCCCGCTCCGATCATCCGGCCGTCGGCCAGCCGCTGGACCGCCTGCACTCCGCCGAAGAAGAGGTTCAGGTCTCCGAAGCCGACGAGCTGCCTGCCGTCCAGCGGCACCCCGCCCATGTCGATCCCCGGCTCGTGGTAGATCACGCCGTCCTCGCAGTGCACGCGCGGCGCGCGAACCGCGTCCGGGACCGTCAGGTTGCGGTCGACAACGCCGACGATGCTCTGCAGCAGGGCCGAGCGGATCCTGTTCGACCCGGCGCTGCCCAGCACCACCTCCACCCGCCCGTCGCGCATCAGCAGCGTCGGCGCCATCATGCTCGGCATCCGCGTGCCCGGCGGATGGCGATGGAACCCCTGCGGGCTGAGGTCCTGCTCGCCCATCACGTTGTTGAGATGGATGCCGGTGCCGGGCACCACGACCCCCGACCCCTCGCCATTGGTCGCCGTCACCCCGCAGGCCATGCCGGCCGCATCCATCACCGAGATGTGGGTGGTCGCGCCGAGCCGTGAGGAGATGAACCGCTCCAGGAAGCCGTCGGCCCGCAGGCCGGCCAGGAACTCGGGGGTGCGCTCGGCCTGTGCGGCCTCCATCTCTGCGATCACGGCCCGCACGTCCGGGGCGGTGGCGGCCCCAGGGGCGCCCATGGCGGCGGCGGAGACGTTCCGGGCGGCGGCTGAGGCGTCGTGGACGAGCGTGACGGCGTCGTCCGTGGCGGGCACGTGCCCGTCCAGCAGCATGAGCGCGTAGGCGAGCAGCGTGCCGCCGTGCCGAGGGTGTGCGGGATCCGCTCGCGGTCGCGGTAGGCCACGCGCAGCGGCTCGCGCTCGATCGCTCGGTAGCCGGCCAGCTCTCCTGCGGTGATCGAGCCGCCCAGCCGGGCGAGCGTCGCGCTCAGCGCGGCGGCGATCTCACCCTCGTAGAACGGCTTCGCCCCAACGCTCGCCAGCAGCTCGATCGTCTCGCCGAGCTCGGGATTGACGAGCACCTCGCCCTCCCGCAGGATCCTTCCGTGCGGCGCCCACAGCGCCGCGCACTCCGGCGTGGAGCGCAGCAGCTCGCCGAGGATCTGCGCCACGTAGGCCTGCTGGGCGTTCAGGGCCACGCCGGCGCGGGCGAGCCGCGCGGCGGGGGCGGCGAGATCTGCCAGCGGCATGCTGCTCCACCTCTGCGCCGCGGCGCAGACGCCGGCCGGCACGCCATATATCCCGCACGAGGCCGGCCCGATGTGGAAGACCTGCTCCGCGTCGCCGAAGGAGACGTCGATCGCCTGCAGCTCCGCGAGCCCCGCGCCGGCGGGACGCTCCGGCGCCTGCACGAAGAAGTCGAGCAGCGCGGCCGGCTGGTTCGGGCCGGCGAGGATCATGTAGCCGCCGGCGCCCAGGCCGGTCAGCAGCGGCTCGGCCACGAAGGAGGTGAACATCGCCGCGAGCGCCGCGTCGACCGCGTTGCCGCCTGCGCGCAGCACCTCCACGCCGGCCGCGGCCGTCAGCGGATGGCCGGCCGCGACGATGCCGGCGCCATCGGCGGCGACCCCCGGACCGGAGCCCTCGGCGCTCCTCACCATAGGCGTAGCGAATAGCAGATCGCGCGGCGCCAGCGCGGAGATGACGCGGCTAGGATGCGTCGGTGAGTCCGACCGTCTTTCGCGAGGGTCCGTTCCGCTTCTTTTTCTTCTCTCGTGAGGAGGAGCGTCCGCATATCCATGTCGAATCTGCCGACGGCGAGGCCAAGCTCTGGCTGGAGCCCGGTATAGAGCTGGCGGGCAGCTACGGTCTGAATGTCCCGGACCTGCATCGCGTCGAACGGGTGGTCGGGGAGCACGAACAGGAGATCCGCGATGCCTGGAACAGCCACTTCGGACCCCGAGGTCACCAACATCTCCCGGCACGGCTTCTGGCTGCTTGTAGATGAGCGGGAGCTGTTCCTGGCGTTCGAGGAGTACCCCTGGTTCCGCCGAGCGCCCGTGGGCGCGATCCTGCGGCTGGAGCGACCGCAGCCAGATCATCTCCGCTGGCCGGACCTCGACATCGATCTGTCCGTCGACTCGCTCGAGCACCCCGAGCGCTACCCGCTCAAGGCACAGGCGTGACCTGACCCCGGGGCGCGCCCGCCGCGCTCAGCCGCGCGGGATGAACTCGGGAATGTCGTACTCGTCGACCGACAGCTCGCGCCGTCGCCCGCCGCGGCCGTTGCCGCCGCCTCCACGGGCCTGCGCGGCGAGCGGCTCGCGGGTACGCCGCACGCGCGGCTCGCCCTCCGGCTCCTGGAGGCGACCGCCGGCAGGACGCTCCGCGCCGCGGCGCCGATCGCCATAGCCGGTGGCCACGACGGTGACCCACACCTGGTCTGCCAGCTTCTCGTCGACCATCGCCCCGAAGATGATGTTCGCATCCTTGTGAGCCGCCTCTGAGACCGCCTTCGCCGCCTCGTTGACCTCCCACAGCGAGAGGTCGCTGCCGCCGGTGATCGAGAGCAGGATCGAGCGCGCCCCGTCCATCGAGGTTTCCAGCAGCGGCGAGGCGACCGCCTGCATCGCAGCGTCGACGGCACGGCTCTCGCCGACGCCCATCCCGATCCCGAGCAGGGCGCTGCCCGCCTCGCTCATGATCGTTCGCACGTCGGCGAAGTCGAGGTTGATCAGCCCCGGCAGCGTGACCAGATCGGAGATCCCCTGAACGCCCTGGCGCAGAACGTCGTCCGCGACCTTGAACGCTTCGACCATCGAGGTCTGCTTGTCGAGGATCGAGAGCAGCCTGTTGTTCGGGACGACGATCAGAGTATCGACCTCCTCGGCGAGCAGCTCGATCCCGCG
>DAHVAB010000157.1 GCA_027314825.1 Solirubrobacterales bacterium | reverse complement strand
AGCTACGAACGGCTCCAGCAGCAGCTCCTCCGGCTGCAGCTCCTCGGCTCGGGCGAGCCGGTGTGAGGCGGAGGCGATCACGACCAGCTCGTCGGTGAGCAGCGGCTGCAGCCTGAGCGCGGAGTTCGAGACCTCACCCTCCACGTAGCCGACATCGGCCGTGCCGGCCAGCAGCGAGCGGACCACCTCGGCGGTGTTCTCGATCCTCACCTTCGTGAAGAGGCCCGGATGGCGGCGGCCGAGGATCGCGAGCGGTCGGGGAATCAGGTAGCTGCCGGCCGTGAAGCTCGCCGCGACCGTCAGATCTCCCTCCACCAGCCCCCGCGCGGCCGCGACCGCCCGCCGCGCCTCCTCGATCGAGGCGAGGATCCCCTCCGCGCGCTCATAGAGCGCCGCCCCCTCCGGGGTCAGCGAGACGCGCCGGCGGGAGCGCTCGAACAGCCGTCCGCCGAGCTCGGCCTCCAGCGCAGCCACCTGCTGGCTGACCGCCGACTGGGACATGTGCAGCGCGAGGCCGGCATGCGTGAAGCTGCGCCGCCGCGCGACCTCGCTGAACACCTTGAGCCTGCGCGCGTCCATGGCTCATCATAAGCATTTCTGATCCAACCAGCGGACATTGGCGTTGAGATCCATGCCACGGCGGGCAAGGATGACCTATCGCCTCCACCGCCGATACCCAACTGATCGAGAGCCATGCCGCGGATGAGCTGGTCGAAGCGGCCGGCCGCCGGAGCTTCGCGAGCCGCTACGGTGGACCGCGAACGCTTATCGGTGCCTTCGCCGCAGCCGGTGCCGTAACCGCGGTCGCGACGCCGATCGGCGCGAGCGTCCCGCTGATCGGCGCGCCGATCTTCGCGCTCGCGATCGGGATGGCGCTCTCGATCGTGGCGCCGACCGAGGCGATCCGGCCCGGCCTCGCCTTCGTGGGCCGCTACGTGCTGCAGGCCGCGATCGTCGTGCTGGGCGCCACGATCGACCTGCAGGCGGTGGCGAGCGTCGGCGTCGGCTCGCTGCCGGTGATGCTGAGCTCGCTGAGCGCCGCGCTGGGGGCGGCCTTCCTCTTCGGCCGCCTGCTCGGAGTGCCCGCCCGCCTGCGCACGCTGCTCGGCGTCGGCACCGGGATCTGCGGCGCCTCGGCTATCGCCACCGTCTCAGGCGTGGTGGGCGCCAGGGAGCGCGAGCTCGGCTACGCGGTCTCCACGATCTTCATCTTCAACCTGCTCGCCGTGCTCACCTTCATCCCGCTCGCCCACCTGATGGGCCTGACCCAGCACCAGTTCGGCCTCTGGGACGGCACCGCGGTCAACGACGTCTCCTCGGTCGTGGCGGCCGGCTTCGCCTACGGCCACGGCGCGGGCGCCTACGCGGTGATCGTGAAGCTGACCCGAACCACGATGATCATCCCGATCACGCTGGTGCTGGCGCGGTTGCGCCGGCGTCACGGCGCGCGCGGCGCCGGCGGCGCACCCGATTCCAGCGTCGGCGCGGGCGTCGAATCGGGCCTCGACTCGCGCTCAGGCTCGGCAGCCGGCCACCGCGCGGGCAGGCTGCGCACCCGCAGGCCCGGCACCGGCAGCACCCGCACCGGCAGGCTCCGGATCGGCAGGGTGATCCCCTGGTTCCTCGTCTTCTTCCTGCTCGCCTCCGCCGCCGACACCCTCGGCCTGTGGGGCTCTGGCACCCGCACCGAGCTCTCCCACACCGGCCTCATCCTCACCACCGTCGCCCTGGCGGCGATCGGCCTCTCCACCGACTTCGGCGAGGCGCGACGGACCGGCCACCGGCCGCTCCTGCTCGGCGCGCTGGTGTGGATCTCGGTCTCGATCGTGAGCCTGGCGGTCGGGCATCTCACCGGCGGCATCTGAGGAGGTGGCGCCCGGCGGCACCTGAGGAGGTGGCGCCTGAGAGGCCTCGGCGGGAGGGCGACCAAGCCGCGGGCTCCGACCGACTAACCTGCGGGCCATGCCCTACACCGCTGATGAGGCGCGGCGCACCGTGCTGCACTCCCTGTCCGGCGCCTGCGAGCAGATCGGCGCCGCCCTGGCCGCCGCCGGCGAGGCTCACGAGCTGCTCGACGAGAATCTCGCCGAGCGCCTGGAAGCGGAGCTGTTCATGCCGCTGCAGCGGGCATACGGACAGGCGCGACGCCTACACGCCGACTTCGCCGCGCAGAGCGGGCTGGAGGCCACAGAGTTCGAGCAGGGCGGCCGCGGCGCCCCTTCCCATGGCGCGAAGGGGTTTCTGCAGGAGGCGATCGACGCCGCCGCCAGAGCTGAGGCGACCCTCGCCGAGCTGCAAGACTCGATGCTGCCGGTCGAGGTCGGCGACGCCCAGCTGCGGGACGGGATCGCGGCGGTGCGCACCCTGCTCGGCGAGATCCGCCCGCACGGCCGGGAGATCCTGCGCAGCATCGGACGCTGAGCGGCCGCGGCCGCTCGAACGCTCCCCGATCAGTCGATCACGCGCCGGCAGAACCCTCGCTCCGCGGTCAGTCGATCGCGCGACGGTAGAACCCTCGCTCCGCGATCAATCGATCGCGCGCCGGTAGAACCCTCGTACCCCGATCGCCATCAGCACGATCAGGGACCCGGCCAGCACGATCAGGCAGATCCACGGCGCGATGTGGGGCACGCTCGGCACGAGCGCCGCGCGCATCGACTCGCTCACATAGGTCATCGGGTTGGCGGCCGTCACATATTGAAACCACGGCAGCCTGGAGAGCGAGGGCCACGGGTACTGGCTGCAGCCGGTGAACAGCAGCGGCGTGAACACCAGCGAGAAGACGATGTTGATCCGGTTCGGGGCCACCAGCGTGCCCATCAGCAGGCCGAGCCCCGCCCCGAGCAGGCTGCCAAGCACGAGCACGAGCACCAGCAGCGGCACCCCTTCCCAGCGCCATGGGATCGATCCGAGCACGAGGATGCCGACCGGGATCATGATCGTGGTCGCGACCATCGCCCGCAGCGTCGCGAAGAGAACCTTCTCCGCCGCCACGAGCCCTGTCGCCATCGGCGCCAGCAGCCGGTCCTCCACCTCCTTGGTCCAGCCGAACTCGACGACCAGCGGGAAGGCGAGCGTCTGCATGCCGGTGATGACCGCCGTCAGCGCGAGCAGGCCGGGGAAGAGCAGCTGCGCGTAGTTATTCTGGGTGTAGCCGAGGCTGCCGAGCACCTTTCCGAACACGAACAGCAGAAACAGGGGCTGCAGCACGACCTGCGCCAGGAAGACCGGCAGCTCCGACCACGTCACGAACAGGTCGCGTCTCAGCACCGCGAGGAACGCGCGCGTCTGCCCGCCGCGCACGCCGGCATCCGCGACCGAGCCGGTCGTGGCCGCCGCGCTCATCGCAGCGTCCTGCCGGTCAGGTGTATGAACACGTCCTCCAGCGTCGGCTTGCCGATCTCCACGCCGGTGAGCGTCATCCTGTGCTCGGCCAGTAGGGCGACGGCCGGGGCGATCAGCCGCGGCGCCTGCCCCTCCACATACACCCGGACACGCACACCCTCCCCCTCCGCGCCCGGCGGCTCGATCGGCTCCACCCGCTCCACCCCTGGCAGGGCGCCGAGCGCCGCCAGCAGAGCGCGGCGGGCGGGCGGGCCGGCGCCCGGCGTGGCGGCCGTGCTCGTCTCCGCGCCGTCGCCATCGCGGATGGGAGCGGCCCTGCGCGTCTCCGCGCCGTCGCCATCTCGCTCCTGCGCCCGCGCGCTCAGCTCCAGCGTGCTGCTGCCCGGCAGCGCGCTCATCAGCCCGGCTGGGGTGTCGAGCGCCAGCACCCTGCCGTGATCCATGATCGCGACCCGATCGGCGAGCTCGGCCGCCTCGTGCATGTCGTGCGTGGTCAGGATCAGGGTCACCCCCTGCGCCGTGAGCTCGCGCAGCCGATCCCACACGAACAGCCGCGCCGCCGGGTCGAGGCCCGTGCTCGGCTCATCCAGGAACAGCACCTGCGGGCGGTGCATGAGCGCGCGGGCGATCATCACCCGCTGCGACTGGCCACCGGAGAACATGTCCGGCTTGACATCACCCCGCTCGCTGAGGCCGAACTGCGAGAGCAGGCGGTCGGCCCGCGCGGCCGCCTGAGCCCTGGCCACCCCGTGATACGCGGCGTGGAAGATCAGGTTGTTGCGTATCGAGAGCGAGCGGTCGAGGTTCGAGCGCTGCGGCACGACCGCGAGCCGCGCCCGCGCGCCGACCGGGTCCGCGAACACATCCACACCGCCGACGCGGGCGTCACCGGCGGTGGGGCGCACCCTCGTCGTGAGCATCCCGACCGTCGTCGTCTTGCCGGCCCCGTTCGGCCCGAGCAGGCCGAAGACCTCGCCCGCCGCCACGGTGAAGGAGATCCCGTCCACCGCATTGACGGGCGCCTTCGGATAGCGCTTGACCAGCCCGGCGACCTCCACCGCCGGCCCTGCGGCGGCCGGCCCGCCGGCGGACAGCCGCCCAGCGGACGACAGCCCGGCAGACGGCCCTCCGGCAGGCGGCCCTCCGGCAGACGGCCCTCCGGCAGACCGCCCTCCGGCAGACGGCCCTCCGGCGCTAGGCGAGCCAGGCTCATGGGACAGGGCGGCGGGCGGCTCGCTCACCCGTGGGAGGCTAGTGCGCCCGGTGCCGGAGCGCCGGGCGGGCGGCCCCATGCCCCCGGCGATGGCCTCGATGCCCGTGCCGGCGCCGGCGCAGGGCGCGAGTGCGGTGGCGCACGCCATCTGTCCGCTTCAGCGCGGCCTGCACCGCGGGCGAGGCGGCGAGAGCGGCATGGTAGGCGGAGAGCAGGTGCCAGTCGGTTTCCCCCGAGGTCTGACCGACCGCCGGCAGGTCCTCGGGATTGCTCGCCCCCGCCGGCAGCATCCCTATCTCCAGATGGGGCGCCGAGGATATCCCCACGCTTCCGCACCCCACGTCCGCGATCGGCTCGCCGGCGCTCACATGCGTACCCACCGCCACGAGGTCGGGCCGGGCGTGGCCGTAATAGACATACCGGCCGGCGTCCGGGCCGCTTTCCAGGAGCAGCACCGGCGCCCACTTTCCAAACCCGGCCAGGCCCTCATGCACGACCGTGCCGCTCGCGACCGCCAGCTCCTGCAGATGCTGCCCGCACTGGTCGGCGCTTCCACCCAGATCGACGCCCTGGTCGAGCGACCACCAGCTTCTCGACGCCACGCTGGCCAGCGGATAGAGCGGAAAGACCCAGCCGCTGTTGCTCAGCGGATAGGGGCTGCTCGGCGAGAGATCGCCAGATTCCACGAGCGTGGAGGCGAGGGCGCCGCCGGATGCGCCGGCCTGCCCGCCGGCGGGGGAGGCCGGCTCGACGCCCGGGGCGGAAACCGGCACGGGGGCCGGCGCGGGGGCCGCCGGCGTGCTGAGAGGCACAGGAGCCGCGGTGCCGCCGCCGGTGGCCGCGAGCGCACTCGGGGCGCCGGCCGCACAGGCGACCACGATCGCTGCCAGCCAGATCAGCACGTCTGCCAGTCCGAGCGCTCGGCGGCGGCTCACCTTCGACATCTCCCTCTTCGTCTCGGCCGGCGGAGTTAGCTGACGGGCTGGCGAGTACTCGCCTCCCGCGGATCACCGCGGAACTCGCCCCAAAGGACAGATAGGGTCCCCCGCTCCCGGGCACGGCCCGGAATTAGGCGGCCAGAACCCTAGCGAACCGGGCGGCGGATTGCAGGAGCAGGAGAACGAGGCGCGGCGGCGGCGCGCGGTGGACGGCTCGCCCCGCCGGCCCGCGGTGGACGGCCCGCCCCCCGGCCCGCGGCAAACGGCTCACCCCGCCGGCACGAGGCGGACGGCTTGTCCCGCCGGCGCGCGGCGGTCGGATCGGCAATGGGGCTTCGCGCGGCGCGATCGGCGGCCTGTCGCGGATGCCCCGCTTGCACCGACCGACCGACCGAAAGGAAGCACGCCCGTGCGCTTGTTCATGAACAGGGTGATCGTGAGCGGATACCTGACCCGGGATCCGCAGCTGCAGCGCTCCGATTCGAAAATCACCGTATGCCGGATCAGGATCGCCTGCCCGTCGCGGCGCAGGGACCGCGCGAGCGGGCGGTGGCGGTCGACGCCCAACTACTTCGACGTTGCGATCTTCGACGAGGAGGGCGAAGAGGTCGCCCGGCTCACCGCCAAGGGCAGCGGGATCGCGGTCGACGGGCGCCTGAACTGGAGCGAATGGCAGGGGCGGGACGGGCGCCGGACGCAGAGCGTGAGCATCATCGCCGACACGGTGCACCTCATGGACGACCCGCCGGCCGGCGGTGCGGACCGGGCCGGCCGGCAGATGGGC
>DAHVAB010000156.1 GCA_027314825.1 Solirubrobacterales bacterium | reverse complement strand
GATCCGCGCCGCCTGCTCCGCCACAAGCGCTTCGAGCTTCTCATAGCCCGACCGTCTTGCATGCTCGCTTGCAGGCACCATCCACGCAAAGTTGCCTGCAAACGCCCAGAATCCTGCCCGCAGCAGATGAGCGCCCGCACGACCGTGAGACGCCGACCAGCGCTGGAAGCCCTGACGAGGGGACAATCGCCCCAGACAAGAAGAGCCAAGCCGAGTCGGTCTGAGCAGCCTCGCGAAACACCAGCGGGGATCCTGAATAGATACTCGGGAGCGACGTCGCGTGGGTTAGCCGCTATCATCGTGTTCGCATGCGTGGGGTCATCCCGCTAGTCGCCATGTTTCTGGGGTTCGCGGCTGCGAATGCAGTTTCAGCTTACGCTGTGACGGTGGAACAGCACGTCCTGCCGGCGGAAGATCACCCTGCGACCGCAATCTTGGGTTCCTCGAGCGGGATTCTAGTCGCCGGCCCCATCGCAGAAGTGAAGAAGACGCGCAAAGCAATCTCGTTCGACATCGTACACTCAGCGCCATTCTCGATCAGCCCGGGGCCGGAAGGTCATGAAGCTATGGCCATGGCCATAGGCCCGACCGGGGAACCCTGGGTGCTCGCGCAATCCGAAGCGAGTAGCGTCACGCCCACGGCCACAAGCGCAGGCGCCAGCGCCGAAAGCGCGGGGCTCCCGGCCATATTCCAGGCCAACCTGCAGGCTAACCCACCGACCATGCGGGTGGCATACCGCTATCCTGATGTGCGTTTGACCGCCGCCTCATCGATGGTGTTTGGTCCCGAAGGGGCGCTGTGGATCGATGACAGCTCGGGCGGCGCGATCGAACGCTTGACGTCAGCCACAGGCGTGATGGCAGTTCTCCCGCAACCAGGTGCGGACTCCGTTGTCTCTTTGGCCACCGGCGACGGGGCGATCTGGTACGCCGACATAGTGCGTGGGACGATCGGGGAGGTCACTCCGAACGGTGAAGTCACACAGCACCTTATCCCAGGGAACTCCATCGGCGACTGGAGCTACTCTGAGCCGTACAGTGTAGCTGTCGGCCCGCAGGGCTCAATCTGGTTCACCGAGGAGAACCGGGGCGTGATTGGCCGGATGGCCCCCACGGGCCAGGTCACTGAATATGCGATACCCAACCCGCAACATGCGCCTCCTGACTCTGCCGGCTCTCCAATGCCGCGAAACATCGTCGCAGGGCACGAAGGTGCGATATGGTTCACAGACCCTGGCGACGACTCGATCGGTCGCGTTACTCAGTCCGGCGAAGTGACCGAGTACCCGATCCCACGTACAGGTCTTGCTCCCAGCGTACCCATCTTGCCAGCGGCTATCACAGTCGGCCCAGAAGGTAGCCTATGGTTTACGGAGCAGGGTGCCAACGCGCTCGGCAGCGTGAACCCGACCGGAGTCAGTACTGCTGCCGTTGCCCCGAGAGCGGTGCCGCGCAAGCGCGGCGCACGCCAAGGGACTGCCGCCTGCGACATCCCCCGCCGCGGGCACGTGCGCTGGCGACACGACGGCCATTCGCGTCGGTCCCATCTAGCGCGTAACGCGAGCGCTCGCCGCGCGCGCATCGACAACCATGGCTCGCCGTATCACCGTCCTGGCGTGAGGAGGGAGAGGTGTGCTCGCTTGGCTCGTGGGCGCGAGCACAGGACTGAAGCCCGAAGAGCGCTCGGGGCCCGGCGGGCTGCTCTCACAACTCGGCCGGCCAGGTGATCGAGGCCGTGTCGGAGGCCGAGATGACCGAGTAGGTCGGCCACCCGCCGGGCGGGGCGCCTGCGGGGCGACTGCTGCGCGCCGCCTCCCTCGTCGTCGAGGTGGCGCCCAGCACCCAATCGATCGACCGCGATGTGAAGGGGCCGCTCTACGCCCGCGCCGCGATCCCCACCTACTGGCTGATCGACATTCCCGCCCGCACCGTCGAGGTCTACACCGAGCCGGGCGAGCACGGCTACGCGCGCTGCACCCGCCACGGCGCGGACGCGACGCTGCCCTGCCCGCTCGACGGCGTGCGGGACATCGACTTGGCCGCGCTCCTGGCGGGCGTCAACGTCTAAGAGGGCGGCGTTCGCCTCAGTCCTCCGGCGCCCGGCGGACCATCTCCGGCGTGATCGCAGGAGTGCCGTCCGGCACGCTGATCAGGTGCAGATCGCCCGCGATCCGCACGCTTGCCGGCGTCATGCCCCGGCGCGCCAGCTCGGAGATCACCGAGCCGAGCGACCTGCGCTCATCGGCCGCCAGCTCCCGCGCCGCGAAGATCACATCGGCGTCGATGTTCAGCGTCGTGCGCACGAGCGTGACGCTAGCGCATCGACGCATCAGCGCAGGCGATTCGCGGCGACCGCTCGATGGGTGCCGCCATCGATCCCGCCCTCGTGACGGCCCTCAGTTGGCGCTCACCGCCGACCCGCACAGGCCCCGAGCATTCCGAACCATCTCCATCCGCCAACGCCCTTCGTCCGACGGTCCGCATCGCGCGCGGACGTGACCTGTGCGTCCCAGCGCGAGCTGGCGCGAGATGGTCACCTCTCGCAACGTCCGCTCGACCGCCGGGTCGTATCGCTGTGGCTTGCCCGCAGCCTGCCCAGCAATGATGGCGGCGGGCGCCAAGGTGCAGATGCGGTCCCGGTCGCTCCCTTCGGGCAGTGTCCGGCCGCCGCGTGACCAAGGCGTGAGCATCGCCTGTGGACGCTCGTGGAGCAGGTGATCCCACATCCGCTGATCGTGCGCGTTGCTCGAGCCGTGGTGCGGGACCTTGAGGAGCCCAGCGCGCCCGTCGGCCGCAGGGTCGAGGGCAAGGACTGCGCCCCACCCCGCCGTGTCGTCGCGGTGGCAGTCCAGATCGGCGCCCAGCAGCGCCGTCCCGGCATCCCCTTTCAGCCACAGGGCGATAGAGGCGGCGTTGGACGATGGTGCGCTCACGCGTCGAAGTGGCTGCAGCGGCGTCGGGAGCAGGTCGGCGATCTCGGTGAGCGCACGTTGTACGGCGCTGGAGCACGGCGAGAGAGCGAGCACCGTGCAGGCACCGGACCTCGCAACGATGGTGTTCTCCAGTGCAAAGCTCACGCCTGCCCGCGCGGAGCGATGGCGTCTCGCTCGGAGCGCCGAGAGGGCGTCCGCCAGCTCGCTCACACCCGAGGAGAACCGCTGGCTGCCGAGCGCCCGGGACTCGACGAGGACGAGAAACTCGTCGGCCTGCAGCGCCGGCGAGAGAACGAACCGCGCGCGCTCACACACTCGAAGAACCTCGGCGAGCCCACGGACGTGATCGTCGTGCCAGTGCGTCGCAAGCACGGCGGCCACCTGCTCAGAGCAGTCGACGCCGATCTCTTGCAGGTACGCGATGGCCGCCGGCATCCCAGAGGCTGCGTCGATGCACGAGTCGACGATGATCCAGCGTGCATCGCCGAGATGCATGGCGATCGACTCGCCGTAGCCTGGTCCGAAAAGCGATATCTCGAGCTCGTCCGCAGCGGGCGCGAGCATGCTCGCCGAGCTACCAGCCGAGGTCACGGCGGAGCGCGCCGGCACGCTCACGCGCCTCATGGAGCTGTCTGCGGTTCCAGGCCGGCAGGCGTCTGAACCGTATCCGGGAGACCCGTTCTCGCGATCCGCGCAGCAGGCGGTAGCCGATAGTCCAGTAGAAGATCGCGCCGGGCTCCAGCAGCGCCAGATCGAAGTCAGAGAGCTCCTCTGTCGATAGCTCCACCTGTTCCTCGGCATGGTCGGCGGTGGCGTCGGCAAGCCTGGCGGTGAACGTTGTCTCCCCGACATCGAGCACGACGCCCTCCCAGGACTGCAGAGCGATCATCCTCTCGGCTTCCTCCACCGGCTGTTCCCCATAGATCGTTGGAAGCACCCGCGGCGGGGTCGCAACGACGGGCGCACCGAGCCGCTCAGATAGCCCACCCCGTTCGATTGCCGCCTCATCGGACGAATCGACCGCCTTCAGAAAGGGCTTCACATAAGCCGGCGGCGCGGATAGCTCGGATGGCTGCAACGAAGCGACGGACGCCAGGTCGTTGAACGTCTGCGTGGGCGCCGGAACGGTTGCCATCTCAGAAGAGACGCTCGATCAGCGATGTGCGGATGCGCGTTGCTCGTTGCTCGGCCTCGGGCCAGATCCGCTCGAGCAGCTCGGCCGCATGCGCCGCAGGCTCGTCTGCGGGCGGATCGAGCAGATGCACTTCGTCGTTGACGTTCATGAAGATGCCCCACGGCTTCTTGGTCGCCAGAGGGCGGACCCTGACACGGATGGAGCCGCCCAGATCGTCGGGCCGTCTGCCCGCCATCGCGAAATCGAACATGCCGGGGTCATCGAGGATACCGTCCCACGGCTCCTTTGGAGCAAGCCTATGGCCGGCGTCGTGCCATTGCTGCTCGGTCTCGACCTCCAAGTCCGTGCGGTGATGGATCGAGAGAAGGCTCACGGGCGTATGGATGAGCAGGCGAAGCACGCCCAGCACCAGATCGCGAACCTGCGCAGCGTTGACCGCCGCGCTCCTGGTTTGAGCTTGGAGACGCTCTTTGTCGACGAACATCTCCGCCCACGGAAGCACGACGCGAGCGAACTCATGGTCGATCAGCTGTCGCTCGGCCCCTTCGGCCTCTGGCTCGGAGACCAAGCCGTTATTGGAGAGCCACAACGGCTCGAAGATGCTCGGGTTGAAGCTGCCGAGCAGGACGATCGCCACGGACTCATCTTGGACGCGTGGAGCCGCCATCGCGCCGATGAGACTACAACGAACGCCCACATCCTCGTGTCGCGACACGGCCCGCGAACCCTCACCCACCCACCACGCCGATCCAAGGGCCGCCGGGCGCGCCTGCGCGGGCGCAGCGACAGCGAGCACGTGCAGGCGACGAGCCGGCGGCCCGTGCCAGCCGATACGGGTCAACGGGGACCGCCACCCGGCGACGAGCCGGCGGCCCGTGCCAGCCGATACGGGTCAACGGGGACCGCCACCCGGCGACGAGCCGGCGGGCCGCGCCGGGCGGCAGCGATCAGGGGCGCCCCTCCTGGTCGGCTATCGCGTCCACGACCGCGCGGCCCGTGTCGGTGAGACGCCAGGCGTTGGCGGCGCTTCGCGGGCCGGTGGCGCCGTCGTTTTCGAGCAGGCCGCTCTGCTTCAGGCGGTGAAGGAGCTTGGAGGTCTGGCCCTGGTCTGCGATCTCCGCGGCGGCGGAGACCTGGCGGTTTGAGAGGCCGGGGGCGTGGGCGTCCTGTGCGGCGATCGCGTGAAGGACGCGGATCGTGCGGTAGGTGAGGCGCATTTTCAGCTCGGCGAGCGGGTCGGGTGTCGGCCGCGAGCCCGATGCCGTCTTCGGCACGGGCCGCCTCAGCTCTCGTTGGGCGGCTGCGGCGCCGAGGTAGGGGCCGATGAGGATGCTCATGAGCTCTCCTGTCAGCTCGACCAGCCGCCTGGGCCGGGCGCCGTTTGGCTTCTGGCGGCTCCGCGCGCCGCGTGCGCTGCCGGCGAGGGTCGGCTTGCCGCCGAGCGTGAGGCGCGCGTGCAGGATCGCGAGGACCGCTCCGACCGCTCCCTCGGCGGCCGTGCAGGTGACGCCGGCCGGCGCGCGCGGCTCATGCCGGCCCCGGTCGACCGCTCCGATCACGTGCGCCACCGCCTGCGCGCGGCGCTCAAGGGCGGCCGGCCCGGCCGCGAGCGAGGAGACGATCAGCAGCCCGCCGAACGTCGGCTCGGCGTCCAGGTAGCCGAGGAACGCGATCAGACCGGCGCGCAGGGCGTCCGCCCACCGGCGCTCAGCCTCCCAGGCCGGCACCACGCGGGCGGCGGCCCGGTCGATCGCCTCATCCAGGGTGGCCAGGAAGCACTCCTCCCGGTCGGCGAACATCTCATAGAAGGTGCGCCGGGAGATTCGCGACCGGGAGCAAACCTCCGCGACGCTCACGGGCGCGACGCCCTGCTCGCGGCAGGCGCTCGCCATCGCCGCGAGCATCCGTGAGCGTTGCAGGACGGCGACGCTGTCGCGCTCGGAGCGTCCCGCCCCGCCGCCGGCGCGGCGGACCGGAGAGGTGGGCCCACCGCGCCTGGCGGGGCGGGGGCGGCGGTCGCCCGCCGCCCCGCTCTTGCCTGACGCCACGGCCAGCCTTCCCGGCTAGCCGTGATGGCGTCCGTGACGGTGCGCCGCCCTGCCCTTGCGGGCGCCGGGGATACGCACTTTCACGCTCGCGTTCAGCCCGTGGCCTTTGCCGTTCGGCTTGAAGCGCAGGTGCACGGTCACCTTGACCGCATGCCCGCGCGCCAGGCGCATCCGGTCG
>DAHVAB010000155.1:6047-6297 GCA_027314825.1 Solirubrobacterales bacterium | reverse complement strand
CCCAGCAGCGCCACGGTCTCCGCCTGCCTTCCGAATACTCCGGTGCACGCCCGGCCGCCAGTTGGTCGACACCGGGAGCGCCGGGGGCGACACCCTGGAAGCTCTGGGGCCGCCCCACCTGCCCCGGCTCCGGCCGTGGCGCACCTGCTGAAGCGCACCGCCGGATGCGCTGCCGGCACAGGGCGGCGGCGCGCGCCCGTCGGATCGCCAGCACCGGAGGTGTCTGCGCTGCGCCGCTGCAGGCTGGCGC
>DAHVAB010000155.1:0-6037 GCA_027314825.1 Solirubrobacterales bacterium | reverse complement strand
TGACCAGCGAGCGCCGGGGCTACGTCGTTCACCGCTTCGCGAAGGCGGCCCAAGGCGTCCTCGACGTCAGCCTCGCTCAACGCCGTCGGCAAGCCGAACTCTCCTCCGGTCCCGTAGTAGACGCCTCGCGTCACGGCGGCCATGTGCAGCAGTGAGGTGGCTCGCCAGTCGATCGCTTCGAGGTCGTCTTGGAGGACGTAGACGCCAAATGCGGAGCCGAGGCCGCTGGTACGCAGCGGGACCCCGGCAGACTCTGCGGCGTCCTGCAGCTGCACCCGCATTCGATCGCCGTACCCGTCGATGCGCTCGATCTCGGCCGCGGTGAGCTTCTCGACCGCGATCCTGCCGGCGACACAGCCGAGAAGGTTGCCGTTGAAAGAGCCGCCGTGGTACACGGGCTGCTCGGCCGTCGGGTCGAAGATGCTCATGAGCTCGGCCGATGCCCCGACCGCGCCGACCGGCAAGCCCCCGCCGATCCACTTGCCAAGACAGGTGATGTCGGCCTCGATGCCGAAGCGTTCGGCGGACCCTCCCTCCGCAAGCCTGAACATGAGGCAGTCGTCGAGCACGAACAGCACTTTCGCATCGCGCGCGAGCGCGCACAGCTCTTGCAGGAACCCGTCGGGCGGAGGCGTGACGACGCCCGTGTACTGCACGGGCTCGACGACGATCGCCGCCACTTCTCCAGAGTGGCGCTCAAGCAGCTCCGCGTACGTCTCGAGCTCCCCGAACGTCGCGAGCGCGACGCGGCCAGGGACCTCGCCCTGACCTTGCAGGCCGGCCTCCAGATCATCGTAGGAGCCATGGTAGGCATGCCACGCCTTGATGATCATCGGCTTGCCCGAGACGTGCCGCGCGAGCTTCACGGCGAGCATCATCGCCTCGGTACCCGTGTTCGCGAAGCGCACCTGCTCGACGCCCGGCAGGCGGGCGCGCAGCAGCTCAGCATGTGCGATCTGCGCGTCTGAGGCGCCAGGCCAGGCCGTGCCGCGCTGGATGGCTTCGTGCAGCGCCTCCTCGATCGTCGGGTCGGCGTGGCCGTGCATGAGGCTCAACCCGTTGCTGAATAGATCGACATAGGCTCGGCCGTCGACATCCGTCACATGCGCCCCTCGGCCGCGCTCGAAGACGAGGGGGTAGGGGGCAAACCAGCTCAGCGAGCGTGTGATCCCGCGCGACATCGAGCGGGAGGCACGCTCCATCAGCGCTGCCGAGCGCGGCGTGAGACGCACGTACTTCTCCTCTATTGCAGCCGCTGCCCGTCCCGCTTGATCATCAGCGACAGCGTCGCTCGGATGCGTCACCGGTTCCTCCTTGCCTGTAGTAAATCGATCAGTCGATATGATACCGTCTGCCTCGTCATCTTGCTCTCCTGTCGCCGTCCCCGCTCGCCAGCGGCCTCATTTGCTCACACGGCCATCGCCCGAGCGGAGCCGACCGGCGCCGGCGGCGCCAAGGCGATCCGGGCTCTGCTCATCTGTGCCGCGGCCGGCGGCAGGCGCCGAGGCGCCTGCCGATCTGATCGCGTCACGCCGCGCCGCCGTCGCCGAGCGGTCCAGCGACGGCCGGCCCGCGTCCGCCGTCGTAACGATCACGCCGTACACCTCGCGCGCGGCCTCGACGCTCACCCATCGCTCGAGCACGTCGCGGAGCACCGCCTCGGGATCGCGGTCGAGCGGATCTCCGTAGCCGCCTCCGCCGGCCTCGATCCCGCGGATCCATTCCCCGGGCGCAAGCAGCGAATCGCCCACCGGCTCGACCTCGCGTTCTGAGCCGTCGGGACCGACCACGATCGCCGCGGCCGCCGAGCCGGACCGGCCGCCGAGCACGCCCGCAGGCGGGTTACGAGCGAAGTCCGCCATGTAGAAGATTCTCAGAGGCGTCGCCCGCGGGCCGTAGATCACCTCCGCGGCAGGCCCCCCTCGGAGCCGGCCCGCACCGCCTGAGTCGGCGAGCATTCGCACCGAGCGGATCTGCAGCGGATAGCTGCGCTCGAGCATCTCGATGCTGTCTATGTAGATTGTCTTCGCGCAGTCGGGCATGGCGTAGGTGACCCAGCCATCGCAGTGAGGCGAGGCAGGCCCCCCGTTGTTGCCGAGCACGAACTCGCTGACGTAGGGCTGGCCGCTCTCCGGATGGGTGCCCGAGAAGACCGCGAAGCCTACGCCGAGCGCACCCGCGCCCTCCGCAAGCCCGAACCCGTCGCCAAGCTGGCAGAAGGCGCTCTGGGCGCTGTTGATGATCCTGTTGAGCACGTTCGTGGTCGCGACCGATGCGGAGAACGGCTCCGTGAGCCCGCCCGCGACCGAGCCCTCCCGCATCAAGACGTCGACTCGCCGGAACGCCCCGGCGTTGCGAGGCACCTCGTCTTCCAGGCAGTTGAGCAGCGCGATGAGGCACCCACCTGCGGCACATGCCTCGGAGACGTTCAGGCCGAACGGGATGCAGTCGGGGCAGTCGCGGAGATCGAAGCAGACACGCCGGCCATCCGGGTCGACATCGATCTGGACGCTCACCTCGACGCCGTCCGGAAGGCCCGGTATCGGGTCGTGGCGTGACGCTGCTCGCAGCCGACGTGCAGGCAGCTTCGCGATCGCCTGCTCCATGCACCGCTCGGAATAGTCAAGCCACTCGCGCACGAACTCCTTGATCGTCGACAGGCCGTAGCGGGCAATCACCTCCTGCACGCGCCGCTCGCCGATCCGCGCCGCGCCGACGCTCGCCAGATAGTCGCCATACCATACCTCGGGCACGCGAATGCGACGCCGGCACATCCGGATCACGTCCTCGACGTCGCGGTATTCCTCCTGGACTCGCACGCACGGAAACAGCAGCCCCCCCTCGGCATAGACATCCTCGACATATGTCATGTACGTCGATGGCGCCGAGTTGCCGCAATCCGCCTGATGAGCCTTCGCACATGTGGTGAACACGTGCTCACCGTCGACGATCACGGGCACGAGGATCGTGTGATCGGCGGTGTGCGTGTTGCCGAGCATCGGGTCGTTGTGCAGGAACGCGTCCCCCGGATGCAGCGCGGGATGCAACTCCCGCATCGCGCGAGTCTGCAGGCCTGCGCCGAGGACGTGAACCTGCAACCCCTCCGCCGCGGCGAAGAGCTGGTCGTCCGCGGTCACAATCGAGCAGGAGAAGTCGCGGGCCATGTTCAAGATCGAGGAGCGTCCAGTCCTGAACAACGTGTTCGTCATCTCGCGCACGATCGCTTCGAAGCGGTGTGCGAGCACAGCCATGAGCGTCGGGTCGAGACGCTCGACGCCCTGTGCCGGAGAGCTCACTCCAGATCCTCCTCGGCCGTCTTGACTCATCAGGGGTTCACCTCTACGAGATAGTTGCCGAGCTCTGTCACGTGCGCCACGCTGCCCGGATAAAGGACGATCGTCGTCTCGGGCTCGATCAGCAGCGCGGGGCCCTGCGCGCAATCGCCCGGACTCAGCTGCTCTCCGCGATGGACGGGCACCTCGATCTCGCCCTCCTCGGCAAAGAACGCCCTCCGCCGCACCCCGGGCACACACCCATTCGGGCGCGACGCCTCCTCGGAGCGAAGGGCGGCGTGCCGCGTGCGTGAGGCGAGGGCCGGCTTCTCGGTATCGATTACGAGCCGCCCCTTCCATTGGCTCATCTCGATCCGCTGGCCGGGCTCGCGCACTGCGAAGATGCGCTCGTGCGAATCGTGGAAGTCCTCGACGAAGCGTTCGAGCGCGACATCGTCAGCTAGGTCCCCTCCTGCGAGCGGGATCGTTATCTCCCACACCTGGTGGGCGTAGCGCGCCTCGGCCGACCACTGAGCCTGCGCTGCGCCGGCGAGCTCCTCGGGCAAGGATCGCGTGAACTCGCGCATCCGGCCGCGCAGGGTCTCGAGCACATCTCTGACTCCAGCGAAGTCGAAGCTGTCGGAGTCAGAGAAGTGTGGCGCGGTCACCTCGCGCACGATGTCGCTCTGCTGGCCGCCGAAGGCAGAGAGCACGCCCGCGGCGCGAGGGATCACGATCTCGGTGCAACCGAGCTCGCGTGCGATCGGCACGATCGTCAGCCCTGCCGCGCCGCCGCCGGCGACCAGCAGGCTCTCACGCGGATCGACGCCCTCGTTCACCGTGAGCTCATGGATCGCGGAGATCATCCGCTCGTTCGCAACCGCGAGCACCGCGTGGGCCGCCGCTCGACTTTCAATGCCGAGGCTGCTCCCGAGCTCCCGCAGAACGCGAGCGGCGGCGTCGGCGTCGAGCCGCATCCTGCCACCGAGAAAGTAGTCGGGGTCGATGTAGCCGAGGACGAGCGCGGCGTCGGTGACGGTCGGTCGTACACCGCCGCGGCCGTAGCAGGCAGGCCCCGGGTCGGCGCCCGCGCTCTGCGGTCCCACCCGCAGCAGCCCGCCCTGATCGACCCACGCGATCGAGCCGCCGCCGGCGCCGATGCTGCGCACGTCGACCGATGACACCCCGGTGAGATGGCCGCAGAATGGCTCACCCAGCCACGTCTCACGCGTGAAGACGAGCTCTCCCGAGCGGATAAGGCTGACATCGAAGCTCGTGCCACCCGTGTCACAGACGATCACCTCGCCGCTGCCAGTCTCGGCTGACGCGATCCGCCGTGCTCCGACAGGCGCCAGCGACGGCCCTGAGCGCACCGCCCACAGCGGACGATCGACGAGCTCTCCGATCGGAACGACTCCTCCCGCCGAGCTCGCCGCGAGCAGCTGGCCGCTGAACCCGCGCTCGCGCAGACCGGCTGCGATCTCGCGCAGATGGCGCTGCATCAGCGGCTTCAACGATGCGTCTATCGAAGTGCCTGAGGCCCGTCGGTACTCCCGCACGATCGGGTTCACCTCATGGGAGAGTGAGCAGCGGGCCCCCGGCAGCTCCTCCTCGACGAGTCGCCCGAGCCTTTGCTCGTGCTCCGGATTCGCGGTCGACCAGAGCAAGCACACGGCGACCGCCTCGACCCCGAAGCTTCGCGCTTCGCGCAGGCGCTCGCGCGCGAGATCCTCGTCCAGCGCCATGAGCACCGTGCCATCGACGTCGACCCGCTCCGGGATCTCGAAGGTGAGGTGGCGCGGCACGTATGGGTCTGCGAAAGCCCGCGTGTAGTCGTAGGGTCTGAGCGAGCCTCCCTCGCGACGAACGAGAATGTCCGGGAAGCCTTCGGTGCATAGCAACGCGGTCTTCGCGGTGGTGCCCTCGAGGATCGCGTTGGTCGCGTGGGTCGTGCTGAAGATGAACAGGTCGGTCCGGTGGAGCAGGCTGTCCAGCGCGACGCCCAGCTCGCCTGCGGCGCGCTCAAGCGCCGCCAATAGGCCGTCGATCAACCGCTCGCGGTGGGTCAGCGCCTTGCCCATCACCGTGTCGCCTGGCGTCTCGCTGACGACGACATCCGTGAACGTGCCGCCTATGTCGCAGGCGATGCGAACGCGTCGCTCGGAGCCGGTGATCGGAGGCTCCTGCGAAGGGTCGGGCCCGTCAGCCACCTTCCCCAGCCGGTCTTGCGCGCTCATCTCTCATCCTCCTCTCTGTCGGTCGAAGTCTCGGGAGGGTCCGCGCGCAACGCGCTGGCCCCGCCGCGGTCCTGCCTGGTGACGCACCTGCATCCCCGGCCCGCCCTGGTGCCGCCCGGCCCGCAATCCCAGGCGGCGAGCGATCACCGCGCCGACCGGCACGAGTGCAAGGTCGGTGAAGGTGCCTCCGGTGTCTTTCGCGCAGCGCATGCTGTGATCAGGTGGCCTGTCGGTCGTCGAGGGTGACCGGCCGGGGCAGACCATATCGACTGATCGGTTTGGCTGTCAAGCAGGGCGAGGTCGGCGTCGAGACTTCGAGCGGTTCCAGACCATTGACCGCGGCGGATCTCGCGTGCGCGGCGCCCCGGCGCCGACGAGACGGCATGCTCCCCAGCCCGCCGCACGGCGCCGCCTACGCCACGCCACGCCACGCCACGCCTCGAGGCGCCGCCGCCGCCACGCCACGCTCCACGCCTCGCCGCGAGGCGCCGCCGACACCACACGACGCTC
Source organism: Solirubrobacterales bacterium (assembly GCA_027314825.1). Taxonomy (GTDB): domain Bacteria; phylum Actinomycetota; class Thermoleophilia; order Solirubrobacterales; family Solirubrobacteraceae; genus Palsa-744. The sequence goes on along the minus strand of DAHVAB010000155.1, from coordinate 18 downwards.
CACGCCTCGCCGCAAGAC
>DAHVAB010000154.1 GCA_027314825.1 Solirubrobacterales bacterium | reverse complement strand
GCGGCGACCCGATCCTGTTGACCGGCTCCGGCAGCCTGCCGGCAGCGACCGGCGCGGAGCTCGGCAGGCTCGGCCTGCCTGCCGTATACGCGGTCGGGCCCGCCGCGGCGATCCCCGCCGGCCTGCTCGCCGGCCTGCGCCGCGGCGGGCCGGTGCGGCGTCCCGGCAACGGTCGGGCGGCCCACAGCACGATCCGGGTGCGGCGGATCGGGGGCGGCGAAGCGGTCGAGAACGCGATCGGGGTGGCTGCCTTCACCGACGGGAGCTTCGGCTGGGGCGTCCGGGAACCGGGCCACGGCCTCGTCTTCGCGCGGGCGTCACGTCCATTCGACGCTCCCGCGGCCGCGCCGCTGTCGGCCGGCGCCGACTACGGGCCGCTGCTGCTGCTGAGCGGAAGCGAAGGCGTGCCCGCGGCGCTGCAGCGCTACCTGCGCGACATCCAGCCCGGCTACACCAGCGCGCCGGAATCGCTGCCGGTGCGGGGCGTCTACAATCACGGCTGGCTGATTGGCGACGGGGCGGCGATCTCGATCAGGACGCAGTCCGAGCTCGACGCGCTGCTGCGCAGCGTGCCCAGTCAGGGAGCCTCCCCGCCCTCGAAGCCGTGATCGTGAGCAGCCCTCGACGGAGACCCGGATAGATGAGCCAAGCCGAAGACCCCCGCAGGATCAGCGCTCCAGAGGTGACCCTGGAGGACATCCACCAGCTGATGGGCGCCTCCACACCGCATTTCGCCCTGCAGATCCGCAACCGGATCGCCGCGCTGATAGCGAAGCTGCCGCCGGAGCATCCGGCGCGCGTCGCCGGCGAGCGTGAGATCGCGCGGCTGGAGACGCTCAGCCGCAGCGGGCAGGACGTCGGCGAGGCGGCCGACACGGGCGAGGAGCGGCTGCCCTCGCTCAGCGCGGGCTGAGGCGGTCGGGGGCGGCGCCACCGCGGCCGGGCTCACCGGCGTGGCGCGCTCATCCGCTGCCGCGGCGACACTCACCGGCGGGGCGCGCTCATCCGCTGCCGCGGCGACACTCACCGGCGGGGCGCGCTCACCAGCGGGCGACGATCATCCGCTCACGGCCGCGCCACTCTCATCCGCTGACGTTCGCGCTCAGCGGCGCGCGGCGGCGCTCGCTCGCGCGGTCAGGAACCCGGAGCGCAGCAGCCTGAAGAGGAGCACGAACAGAGCCAGGTCGACCGCCAGCAGGCCGAGGTTCAACAGCGGCGGGACTTTCACGAGCAGCGAGAGCAGCAGGATGATGCCGGAGTGAAAGATCAGGACCGGCAGCGCCGCGAGCATGATCGTGTGGGAGCGGTGCCCGCTGCGATGCTCGCGAATCGACACCTCCAGGGTGCCGAGGGCGACGGCGACGATGCCGGCGAGCATCGCCGAGCCGCCGGTCGAGATGCCGCGCCGCATCCCGATGATCAGGGCGATCGCGCCCGCGAGGATCAGAAGCTCGGAGAGCGGCAGCGGATGCCACGGTGGCCGCGGGCGCTCTCCGTACTTTCTGGAGACCGGCATCGGCGCATCCACCGCGCCCCCCGCTCCTCCGGAGGACGTCCCGCGCGCATCGCGCGAGCCGCGACCGTGGCGGGAACGATCGCGCCCACCGCGTTCGCCCCGAGCCTCCGCGGGAGCCGCCTCGCTCGGATCGAGGGTGGCCAGAGCGCCGGGATGGCGGGTGCGACGCTTGCGTGAGCGTCTGGGCTTGCTGCTCGCAGGCACCGGACTAGCTGTAGACGATCGACGATTTGCTGGGCGACCCCATCCCCCATCGATCGTAGCGCGACCGCCCGGCGCGCAGTTCCGGCGCAGGTCCCGCCTATCCTGACCGCAGCATGGGACGTCCACCCGATCACGCCCCGGACGCGGGCGAAGACCCGCCCCGCCGCGCACAGGCCCACACCGGGAGCGACCACCCGTTCCAGGCCCCGCCACCAGACGCCGCGAGCGGCATCCCCGGCAGCGACCTGCCAAGGCCCCAGCCGGCCGGCGGCACGAGCGGCATCCCCGGCAGTGATCTGCCCGGCCCCTACCCCGTCGGCGAGTATGCGGCCGCGCTGCGGCGACGGCTGCGATCGTTCCAGCGCGTCCAGCTGATCGGGGAGATGGTCAACCTCCGGCTCGCCCGCGCGAGGGCCTACTTCGAGCTGCGCGACGGCGAAGGCGCGGTTCCCTGTGCCGTCTGGCGGGACGACTGGGAGCGCATCGTTGCCGCAGCGGGCACGCCCCAGCCCGGCGAGGGCATGCAGGTGGTGGTCGCGGGCGGCTGCGACTATTACCCGGGCAGCGCGACCGCCTCCCCATCCTTCTCCTTCTCCGTCTCGGATCTGCGCACGGCAGGCGAGGGGGATCTGCTCGCGCGGATCGAGCGGCTGCGCAGGACGCTTCATGCCGAGGGCCTGCTGGAGCGCCAGCAGCGGCTGCGGCTGGCGCCGCTGCCGCGCACGATAGGCGTGGTGTGCGCGGAGGGCGGCAAGGCGGGCCAGGACATCCTCGCCGCGCTGGATCGCCGCGGCTGGGCGGGCCGCCTGGTCTGGGCCTTCGCGCCGGTGCAGGACCGTCACGCCGCCCCGGCGATCGCGCAGGCCCTGCAGGATCTCGCCGCCACCGGCGAGGTCGACGTCGCGATCGTCGCCCGCGGCGGCGGCTCGCTGGCCGACCTGATGTGCTTCTGCGAGGAGACGCTGTGCCGCACCGTGGCGATGCTGGCGATCCCGGTCGTCTCCTCGGTCGGGCATCACACGGATCGCACCCTGCTCGACGACGTGGCCGCCGTCAGCTCGTCCACCCCGACCCACGCCGCCGAAGCCGCGGTGGCTATCGACTGCAAGGCCGCGCGTCGCGAGCTCGCGAGCGCAGCGGTGCGCATGCGGGCGCAGGCCGGACGGGCGGTCCTGACCCGAGCGCGTGCGATCGCCGCCTCCAGCAGGGCGCCAGGAGAGCACCTGCGAAGGCAGCGCACCGGGCTCCATCAGCGGATGCGTGAAGCGCGGGCGGCAGCGGGGCGACGGCTCGCGTCGGAGCAGGCGCTTAGCGCGCGTCGGGCCGGCGCCCTCTCCGGGAAGGCGCGGGGCGCCATCCATGCCTGCCGGCGCGTGCGGGCGGAGGAGCTGCGAGCGCTCACGCTCGCGCTCGACGCTCACGATCCGCAGCGCACGCTGCAACGCGGCTACGTCCTCGTCGAGAGCCAGGACGGGCGCCACCTGGCCAGCGCGGCGGCAGCCAGCCGCGAGCGGGAGCTGCGCCTGCGCTTCGCCGATGCGACGATCGGCGCGCGCCTCGACGCCTCGACGGCTGACCCAAACGCGGGAACCGACCCCGGCCGTCTGTAGTGTGGTCGCATGGCCGATCCGGACCAGCTCACATACGAGGTCGCAGCCGCGCGGGTCGAGGAGATCGTCCGGCGCCTGGACTCCGGCGAGGCGAGCCTGCAGGAGACCCTGCAGCTCGTCACCGAGGGCAAGGCGCTGATCGAGAAGTGCGCGGCAGACCTGGAGGCGGTATCCGGCGCGCTCCAGGAGCTGCGCCTGGACGAGCTGGTGGCCCGCCTGGAGAAGGAGGCGACGCGGTGAAGGAGACGACGCGGCGAGCGAGGCGACGCGACGAGGGAGACGACGCAATGAAGGAGGCGACGCGGTGAAGGAGACGACGCGGTGAGCGCCCACGGCCCGCACACCCACGACCCGGCTACGGGCCCGAAAGAGGAGGCGATCAGATGAGCGACTGGCACGATCAGGTGAGCGACTGGCAGCTGCTCTGCGACCTTCCACTCCATGTCGAGCGCTGCGAGCTGGAGGGTTTGAGCGCGAGCTTCAGCGCGATGGAGCGCCGCACCACGGTCGTGCACCTCTTCGGCGACGGGCAGGAGGGCGTGGGCGAGGACGTGACCTACGACGGCGATGATCACGGCCGCCTGCAGGCGGCCGGCCCGCCGAAGCTGGAGGGCACGCACACGCTCGAGGGCTTCTCGGAGCTGCTTGCGGGGATCGACCTGTTCGCCGCCGGCGCGCCCGAGAACCCGGTGTACCGCCGCTACCGGACCTGGGCGTTCGAGTCGGCCGCCCTCGATCTCGCACTGAGGCAGGCCGGCATCCCGCTCCATGCCGCGCTGCGCCGACAGCCCGCCCCGCTGCGCTTCGTCGTCTCGCTGCGCCTCGGCGAGCCGCCGTCGCTCGATCCGCTGCTCGCTCGCCTGCGGATCGCGCCGGGAATGCGCTTCAAGCTCGACCCGACCCCCTCCTGGGATCAGAGCCTGATCGAGCGGCTCGTGGAGCTCGACGTCGTCGACTCGGTCGACCTGAAGGGCTGCTACGAAGGCACGATCGTCGACAACCCCGCCGACCCCGATCTCTACCGCCGTGTGGCGGACGCCTTCCCGGATGCCTGGATCGAGGATCCGAAGCTCACGCCGCAGACAGAAGAGGCGCTCGCCGCCCATCTCGATCGCATCACCTGGGACGCGCCGATCCATGAGGTGTCCGACATCGAAGGGCTCTCCAGACGGCCGCTCTGCATCAACGTCAAGCCGTCTCGAATCGGCCGGCTGAGAGACCTGCTCGCCGTCTACGAGCACTGCGCCGCCAACGGGATCGCCTGCTACGGCGGCGGCCAATCCGAGCTGGGGCCGGGGCGCGGCCAGATCGAGTACCTCGCCTCCATCTTCCACCCGGACACCTCCAACGATGTCGCCCCCTCCGGCTGGAACCTGCCGCAGCCGCCCGCCGACCTGTCCGGCAGCCCGCTCGCGCCAGCCCCCGCCGAGTCCGGATTCCGCTGGCGGTGAGCGTTGCGCACGTATCCGCCCAGCATTCGGCCACGCCGGCCCGGCTGCCGAATAGCAGCACGTGCGCAACTTCCGATGCGCGCCACGGTTGGTGATCCCATAGTCGATACGGTCCCGGTCCAACTATGCGGCTTGCACAGCTATTCGCAGCAGCCAAATCAGACAGGCGACGCGTCGCCGGCAGGACAGCGGCGCTCTCCTGCGTTCTCGCGCTCGCCCTCACGTCGGGTGTGAGCCTCGCGCACCCCGCCCGTGAGCACCGCTCGCGGGCGGCCGCGCACGGCAGCCCTCGGATCGCAACGATCGCCGATGCGCACTGCGTCCCCTACGCCCGGTGCGGCACCTACCCGCACCACGTCTCCGTGCATGGCGACGAGCTGGCGATCAGCGGGAAGGGGATCGGGGCGAAGATGGGAGTCTGGTTCGCCAGCCGCGTTCACGGCAGGCGGATCGGGCCGATCTACCGTTACGCGCCGCGCGCTCACCTGAAGAAGAGCGGCCTGGGCCTGGTGGTCCAGATCCCGAAGCGCGCGGTCAGCGGCCGGATCGCGGTGATGCTGGGCGGCGATCGGCACTCCAACGCCTACGGCCCCATCTACCTCGTCCACCACAAGATGCACCCGCCGCCGCCTCCGCCGCCTCCACCGGCCCCGACGCCGACGCCGACCGCCGCCCCCACGCCGATCGCGGCCCCCACGCCGACCGGCACCGCGTTCGACGGGGTCGGCATGTGGATCTGGTATGTGAGCAAGTCCAACGGCGGCAGCCTCGCCTCGATCATCGAACAGGCGAAGGCCGACGGGGTCGGCACGCTGTTCATCAAGAGCTCGGACGGCTCAAGCAACTACTGGAGCCAGTTCTCGCCCGAAATGGTGGCGGCGGTGCATGCGGCCGGATTGAAGGTGTGCGCCTGGCAGTACGTCTATGGCACCAACCCGATCGGCGAGGCGGAACTCGGCGCGAAGGCGGTCGCGACCGGTGCGGACTGCCTGGTGATCGACGCGGAGAGCTCATACGAAGGCCGCTACGGCGCCGCCCAGCAATACATCGACACGCTGCGCGCGAAGATCGGACCGACGTTCCCGGTCGGCCTGGCCTCCTTCCCCTACGTCGACTACCACGAGTCGCTTCCCTACTCGGTCTTCCTCGGCCCCGAAGGCGCCCAGTTCAACGTGCCGCAGGTCTACTGGAAGGACATCAAAACCACGGTGGCCGCAGCGGTCGCCCACACCTACGAACAGAATCTCATCTACGGGCGCACGATCGAGCCGCTCGGTCAAACCTTCGAAGATCCGACGCCGGGCGAAATCGTCTCCTTCCGGACGCTCGCGACCCTCCACGGCGCCTCCGGCGTCTCCTTCTGGGACTGGCAGGAAACGAGCGCGCAGGGGTGGCTGGGGCTGACCGAACCGCTCGATCCGCAACTGCAGCTGACCCCCGAAGAAGCGACCTCGCCACTGCTGAAGAAGGGCGCGAAGGGCGACCAGGTCCTCTGGATGCAGGAGCACCTGGCCGCGGCGATCCCCACCCAGCAGATCACCGGTCTCTTCAACGAAGAAACGGCAACCAGCCTCAA
>DAHVAB010000153.1 GCA_027314825.1 Solirubrobacterales bacterium | reverse complement strand
GGCTCGGTCGAGCACGACGAGCTGGTGGAGATGGTCGCCGCGATCGCCCCCGAAGCCCCGCCCTCCGGTGCGTCCATGCCGTGCTCCGAGCCAGAGCTGCCGATGGCGGCCGGCGCCACGCGCAGCACCCGCTTCGTGGCCAAGGACACCGAGCAGTACCACCTGTGCATCGGCGGCCGGGCGATCGCCCGCCCCGACGAGCGCCGCTACGCGCTGCGGGTGCTCGACGGCGTGCTCGGCGGCAACGCATCCTCGCGCCTCTTCCAGGAGGTGCGCGAGCGCCGAGGGCTCGCCTACTCGGTCTTCTCCTTCGCCGGCCTCTACACGCAGACGGGCGAGATCGGCATCTATGTCGGGACGCGCCCGGAGAATCTCGCCCAGACCGTCGAGGTGATCGCCTCGGAGGTGGAGCGGGCGTTGGAGAACCCCGCCACCGAGGAGGAGCTTGAGCGCTCGCGCGAGAACGTGAAGGGCAGGATGGTGCTCGCGCTGGAGTCGACCGGCGCGCGGATGGGCCGCCTCGCCGCCAGCATCCTGCATGGCCTGCCGCTGCTGAGCCTCGACGAGGCGATCGAGCGTCTCGACGCCGTGAGCATCGACGATGTGCGCCAGCTCGCCCGGGAGCTGCTGGACCCGGCGCGGCTCTCGGTGGTTGCGATCGGCCCCGACGAGGCGGCCTTCGAGCGCGCGATCCGCCCCCTGGAGGCGGTGCGCGCATGATCGGCGCCACGCCCCACCGCATCGCCACCCCGATCGGGCCTGCTCACACGGGCACAACGGTGGTGCGCGCATGATCGCGGTCGCGGTCGCCGGCGCGGCCGGGCGGATGGGGGAGACCGTCTGCGAAGCGGTCGAGCAGGCGCCGGACCTGAGATTGGCCGGGCGCGCCGATCCGATCCTGCGGCGCACCCTGGAGCAGGTGCTCTCCGAGGACGCGCCGCAGGTCGTGGTCGACTTCACCCAGCCGGAGGTGGCACTGGAGAACGCGCTCGCCTGCGTCCGTGCCGGCGTGGATACGGTGATCGGGACGACCGGATTCCCGATCGAGCCTCTGCGCGCCGAGTGCGAGCGGGCCGAGACCTCCGCCAGGGTGCTGATCGCCCCCAACTTCGCGATCGGAGCGGTCCTGATGATGCGCTTCGCGGCGGAGGCGGCCCGGCACATGGATGCCGCGGAGATCATCGAGCTTCACCACGACGCCAAGCTCGACGCCCCGAGCGGCACCGCCGCGCGCACCGCGCAGCTGATGGCGCAGGCGACCGGCGCCGAGGAGCCGCCGATCCATTCGGTGCGCCTGCCGGGCCTGGTCGCCCACCAGGAGGTGATCCTCGGCGCGCTCGGGCAGACGCTCACGATCCGCCACGACTCGATCGACCGCAGATCGTTCATGCCCGGCGTGCTGCTGGCGGTTCGACGCGTGGCGCAGTTGCAGCAGCCGCTGACGGTCGGGCTGGAGCACCTGCTCTTTGCCGATCGGCCGAACGGTCCCAAGGGCATGGGATAATGAGGGCCATGGGAGAGCTGGGGACCATTCTCACTCCGATCGTCACCCCGTTCGACGAGGGTGGTCGCGTCAACGAGGAGTCGTTCGTCGCCCTGATGGGCCACCTCGCCGATCGCGGCGTCGACGGCTTCGTCGTGTGCGCCACCACCGGCGAGGCGTCCACGCTCAGCGACGAGGAGCACCTCGGGCTGATCGAGCTGGCAGTCGCCGAGCGCCCCGCTGGGATGAGCATCGTCGGGGGAACCGGCTCCAACAACACCGCTCACGCCGTGCACTTGACAGAACGGGCCACCGAGATCGGGGTCGACGCGACGATGAGCGTCACGCCCTACTACAACCGCCCTAGCGCGCTCGGCCTTCGCCGCCACTACGAAGCGGTGGCGGCGGCGACCGACAGGCCCGTGCTGCTGTACAACATCCCGCACCGCGCCGGGATCAACATCCCGCCGCAGATGCTCGCAGAGCTCGCGCAGATCGAGCACATAGACGGCGTCAAGCAGGCCAACCCGCAGGAGGTGCAGCTGGTGGAGGGCCTCGACCTCTACGCGGGAGATGACGCCTCCTTCGCCCGTGTGCTCGACATGGGCGGCGCCGGCGGCATCCTCACCTCCAGCCACATCGTCGCCGAGGAGATGCGCCGGATGGTCGATGAGCCCGAGCGCCGCGCCGAGATCGACCGCTCGTTGCAGGACGTCTACGAGACGCTCTTCATGACGGCCAGTCCGACCTGCACGAAGGCGGCGCTGAACCTGCTCGGCCACAAGGTCGGCGGCTTGCGTCTGCCGCTGGTGGAGGCCACCGAGCAGGAGAGAGCCGCGGTTGCAGCGATGCTCGTGCGTCATGGCCTGCTCGAGCCCGAGCAGCACGCGAGCGCCTCCGCATGAGCAACGTTACGGTTCTGCCCCTCGGCGGGCTCGGCGAGATCGGCAAGAACATGATGCTCGTCGAGCACGACGGGCGGATCGTGGTGATCGACGTCGGACTGCGATTCCCGACCCCGGAGATGGTCGGCATCGACCTGGTGCTCCCCGACTTCTCCTACCTGCGTGAACGTGCCCGGGACGTCGAGGCGATCGTCATCACCCACGGCCACGAGGATCACCTCGGGGCCCTGCCGTGGGTGATCCGAGAGCTGGCCGCGGAGCACGAGGCGCCTCCCGTCTACGGCGGGCCGCTGACGATGGCGATGGCCTCCTCCAAGCTCGACGAGCACCGGCTCCGCGACGTCGAGCTGGTCAAGATGGACACCTCTGAGAGCATCGAGCTCGGCCCCTTCCAGCTGGAGCTCGTGCACATGACCCACTCGATCCCCGACGCCTGCGCGGTGGCGCTCGGCACGGAGCTGGGCACGGTGCTGATCACCGGCGACTACAAGTTCGACCAGACGCCCGTCGACGGTCCGCCGGCCGACGTCTCGCGCCTGGCGGAGCTCGGCCGCGAGGGAGTGCTGCTGCTCTGCGGCGACTCGACCAACGTCGATCGCGACGGCTTCTCCGCCTCGGAGTCCCGGGTCGGAAGGCACCTGGAGGAGGTGTTCTCCCGCTGCGAGGGCAGGATCGTGGTGACCAGCTTCGCGTCGAACATCCACCGCGTCCAGCAGGTGATCGACGCCGCCACCGCACTGGACCGCAAGGTCGCGCTGGTCGGTCGCTCGATGCGCAAGAACGTCTCGATCGGCCGCCGCCTCGGCCACATCGAAGTGCCGGACGGGATGCTGATCGGCCCCCGCGAGGTCGGCGATCACCCCGACGAGCGGGTCGTGATCATCTCCACGGGCTCTCAGGGCGAGCCGCTCTCGGCGCTGCGCCGGATGGCCTACCGCGACCACCCGCAGGTGCAGCTCAAGGACGGCGACACGGTCGTCTTCTCCGCGACGCCGGTGCCCGGCAACGAGCGGGCGGTCAACGAGACGATCGACCGGCTCTACCACATCGGCTGCGACGTGATCACCAACAAGGACGCGCCGGTCCACGCCTCCGGTCACGGCCATGCCGAGGAGGTGAAGCTGATGCTCAACCTCGTCAAGCCTCGCTACGTGATGCCCATTCACGGAGACTTCAAGCGGCTGCGCCTGCACGCGGAGCTGGCGGAGGCGGTCGGCGTCGCCCCCGAGGACATCTTCCAGGGTGACAACGGCCTGCCGCTGCGGATCGACGAGCGGGGCGCGCGGTTCACGGAGCGCAAGCAGGCTGGAATGGTGTTCGTCGACGGCGTTGAGATCGGCGATGTGGCGGATGTCGCGCTGCGCGACCGGCGGATGCTCTCAGCCGACGGGATCTTCGTCGTGGTGGTGACGATCGCCGAGCAGGATGGCAGCTCGGTCGCCGACCCGGAGGTGATCTTCCGCGGCGTCCCCTTCATGGACGAGGCCGGCGAGCTGGTCGGGGAGATCCGGGAGACCGTGCAGGGCACCCTGCAGCACGCCGCCTCGGAGGAAATCCGGGAGGTCGACCTGCTGCAGCAGATGCTCCACGACGCGCTAGCTCAGCTGGTCTACGACCGTCTGCGACGGCGGCCGATGGTGCTGCCCGTCGTCGTGGAGGTCTGACGCCTCCGGCAGGCTGACGACGAAGCGCGCCCCGCGAGCGGCGCCCGCGCCCGCACCCGCGGCGGCGGCGTGGGTGTCCGAGACCTCGACGCTGCCACCGTGCGACTCGGCGACCGCCTTCACGATCGCGAGACCCAGCCCGAAGGAGCCGCCGCGGTCGCCGGCTCCGCGGACGAACCGCTCGAAGAGCGTCTCGCGCAGCCGATCGGGCACGCCCGGCCCGTCATCCTCGACGACGAGCTGTGCCCGCCCGGGCGCCCCGACACCGGTGATCACCCTGATCTCCGTGCCCGGCGGAGTGTGGCGGACAGCATTCTCGATCAGGTTGATAGCGAGCCTCAGCATCTCGTCCCGCGAGGCGGAGATCACCACCGGCCTCGCATCCAGGGAGATCTCATGGGTCTCCGAGACCGGCCCGAGCTCGGCGGCCGCTTCGATCGCCACCTGCGCCAGGTTCACCGGCTCGCGCTTGACGATCCGCCCCACGTCGGTGCGCGCCAGCAGCAGCAGGTCCGCGACCAGCCGCCGCATCCGCCGGGAGGAGCGAAGCGCGGAGGAGGCCGCCTCCGCCTCCTCGCCATGCAGCGACTCCGCCAGCAGCTCCAGGTTCGCCAGCACGCTCGTCAACGGTGTGCGCAGCTCGTGCGAGGCGTCGGCCACGAACCGCCGCTGGCGGACCAGCATCGCCTCGGTTTCCGCATGAGCGGAGTCGAGCTCGTGAAGCATTCCCTGCAGGGTGTTCGCCAGCTCGCCGACCTCGTCGTCGGCCCGTGGCTGCGGCAGAGTCAGTGAGGGGTCGCGCGTGCGCGCGATCTCCTCCGCGCGGCTTCGCAGCTGTGCGATCGGCGCCATCGCCCGTCTGGCGATCACCATTCCGGCCAGCAGCGCGAGCCCCGCTCCGGCCAGCACGCCGACCACCAGGAGCAGCTCCACGCGCGCGACCGTCGTGTTCACCTCGGAGAGCTTGCGGCCGTACTGGATGATCAGGTGGCCCTGCTGATTGCCTTCCGAGGTGAGCGTGACCACATGGCTGATCACGCGATAGCCGGAGACCGTCTGCAACGTCTGACGCGGCACTCCCAGGAAGGGCGCCCGATGAGGAGCCTGTTCGAGCACCGCACCAGAGACAGACAGGATCTTGATCACCGCCGAGCCGTCGCTGGGAGCCAGCTTGCTCAGCGACGGTTCCACCGAGAGCCGGCCGGTCGTCGGGTCGTAGCGGAACGCCAGCTGGCTCGGCAGTTCCGAAGCGGTCGCGAGCACCTGATTGTCGAAGTCGGTGCGGATCCGGTCGACGGTCAGCGACCCGATCACCACGGCGAAGGAGAACAGGATGATGAACGTGAGCAGCGCCGAGACGCCCGCCAGCCGTGTGCGGACCGGCAGCCGGTCGAACGCGTCGGAGACCCTGCCTCCCAGCGATCGCAGCCTACGCGCGAAGGACGTAGCCGGCTCCCCTGATCGTGTGCAAGAGGCGCGGCTCCCCGCCCGCCTCCAGCTTGCGCCGGAGGTTGGAGACGAACACCTCGATCGTGTTGGTGGTGGAGAAGGGGTCGTAGCCCCACACCTCGTCGAGCAGCCGCTGGCGGGAGATCACGATCCGCTCGTTTCGCATCAGGTACTCGAGCAGTTCGAACTCCCGCTGGGTCAGCTCGATCGCCCGCTCGGCGCGCACCACCTCATGGGTGTCCACGTTCAGGGTGAGATCGCCGACCCGCAGCGGCGCCGAGCCGCGCGGCGGACGCCGTCGCAGCAGAGCCCGCATCCGTGCAAGGAGCTCCTGGCGCTCGAACGGCTTGACCAGGTAGTCGTCGGCGCCCGCGTCCAAGCCCTCCACTCGCGACTCCAGCGCGTCCCGCGCCGTCAGTATCAGGATCGGCACGTCGTCTGACTCGCGCAGCCGGCGGGCCACCTCGATCCCGTCGATCTGGGGCAGTCCCAGGTCGAGGATCACGAGATCCGGGGCGAACGAGCGCCCATGCTCCAGCGCCGCCTGCCCGTCGGGGGCGATCCGCACGTCGTAGCCCTCCATCCGCAGCGAGCGCTGCAGCACATGCGCGATCTCCTCATCGTCCTCGACGACCAGTACGCGGGGGGAGCGGGAGAAGTCTGTCAAGGTGATCGCCTCACAGGTCCAAGCATTTACAGTCACCCAGTAAAGCGATGGTAAGCGCTCGCGCGCCCGCGGGCCGGTGCGAGAGGGCGCAGCACGCCCCTGGAAGGTACCGGGCGGGCGACGTCGAAGCCCGATCGCGATGAGTGCGAGCAGACCCCCCACACGAAGATCCTCGACCGGGCGAGGGCGCGGGACG
>DAHVAB010000152.1 GCA_027314825.1 Solirubrobacterales bacterium | reverse complement strand
GCGCCGCTACATCGAGACGGTGGGTGCGAATGTGCGCTCGCTGGGCGCTCTGATCGACGATCTCTTCGAGCTGTCGCGCCTGGATGCCGGCGAGATCGCCTGGCGCACGCAGGAGGTGGCGTTGGAGGGGGTGATCGAGGAGGCGCTGGCGGCGATGCGCCTGGAGGCGCAGGCGAGGGGCGTCGCACTGAGCTGCGAGGTCGCGGCGGGTCTGCAGCCGGCGATGGCCAACCCGGAGAAGCTCTCCCGGGCGCTTGTGAACCTGTTGCAGAACGCGATCAGGCACACTCCCGCGGATGGAAGCGTGCAGGTGCGCGCGCAGCCGCTGGGCTCGGCGGTAGCGATCGAGGTGGCCGACACCGGGGACGGGATCGCCGCCGCGGACAGGGAGCGCGTGTTCGAGCCCTTCTATCGCGGCGGCGAGGAGCGCGCCCGCACCGGTGGCGGCAGCGGCCTTGGGCTGGCGATCTGCCGCGCGATCATCGAGGCGCACGGCGGACGCATATGGCTGGCCGAGGCGGACCTCGGCACGAGCGTGCGCTTCACCCTGCCGCTGGCGGCTGCCGGCTGAGGCTGGCCGGCGCCGGATGCGAGAGCGGGTGCGCGCCATCGGCCCGCAGCCCGTCGAAGGCGATGTCGAGGTAGCGCTGCCAGAGCTCCGGCGCCTGCGTCTGGAATGGCGCCGCCGCCTGCACGCTGCCGCACTGCAGCATCAGCAGATCCTCGGCGGTCACGTCGGCGCGTATCGCCCCCTGCTCCTGGGCGCGGGCGAGCAGCGTGCCGATCACCGCGAGCAGTCGTGCTTTGGCTGCGAGCACCTGCTCCTCGACGTGCGTTGAGGAGGCGAGGGCTTCGAAGAGGCCGCGATCCTGGGATTGCAGGCCCGCTCCGGCCCGCATGAAAGCGAGCAGCGCCTCGCCGGCGTCCGCCTGCTCGGAGAGCGTGGTGACGAGCGCGGTCGCCTCCTGCAGGCGGTCGGCGATGATCGCGCTGATCAGGTGCTCCTTGGTGGGAAAGCGCCGGAAGACGGTGCCCTTGCCGACGCCCGCGCGCCTCGCTATCTCCTCCACGGAGGCGCCGAGCCCCTGCTCGGCGAAGACCTCTCGGGCCGCGTCGAGCAGCCGTCGCAGGTTGCGCTCGGCGTCGGCGCGCAGCGGCTTCTCCGGTCCGTCGGCATCCCTCTCGGCGCCGTGCCCGCCCGCATCGGAGGCGATCTCCGTATCTGAACCCACCTGCCCTCCTATCCCCGTCGCCGACTGCGATCCCACGGCTGCCGGCGGATCTGGCTCTGCCGTCGCTGCCCCCACACCCTATGCCCCCACGGCCACCGGCGCGGGTGCGGAGACGTCGACGTGGGCCAGGTGATGGCGCCTGAGCAGCGTCGCGATCAGCAGGGCCGCCGCCGCCATCAGGATGGTGCCGCCGAGGAAGGCGACGTGAAAGCCGGAGACCGTCGCGCTCTGCGCGAGAGCGCTCCCGGCGTGCGGGTGGCCGGCCAGCAGCGTGCTGGTGCGGTCGGCGGCCAGCGTGGAGAGGATCGCGAGCCCCAGCGCGCCGCCGACCTGCTGGGCGGTGTTGAACAGGCCCGAGGCGAGGCCCGCGTCCTCGTGGGAGACCCCGGAGGTGCCGAGCAGCGTGATCGGGACGAATACGAGCCCCATCCCGAAGGCGAGCGGGAAGAGGCCGGCGAGCAGGTCGGGCAGGTAGGAGCCGTGCACGGGCAGGCGGATCAGCCATGCCATCCCGGCGGTCGCGAAGATGAGGCCCGTGAGGGAGGTGGCCCTGATTCCCACGCGTCCGAGCATCTGCTGGGAGAGCCCGGCGCCGATCATGATGCCGGCCGTGACGGGCAGGAACGCGAAGCCGGCCTTCAGCGGGCTGTAGCCGAGGATGTCCTGGACGGAGAGGGTGGCGAAGAAGAACATTGCGAACATCCCGGAGACGACGAGCAGCAGGGTGGCATCGGCGATCGCCAGCGACCGGACCTTGAAGATCGCGAGGCGCATGAGCGGGAAGCGGCTGCGCGACTCGATCGCGATGAAGCCGGCGAGAAGGGCGATCGCGGCTGCGCCGAGGCCGATGGTGCGCGCGGAGCCCCACCCGGCCGACTGGGCGCCGACGATCGTGTAGACGAGCAGGGCCAGGCCGCCGGTCACCGCGATCGCGCCGGCGATGTCGAAGCCGCGCTGCGCTAGCGCGGCGCGGCTCTCCGGCACGATCCGCATGGCGGCGATCACGGTGAGGATGCCGACCGGGACGTTGACGAAGAAGATCCAGCGCCATGAGAGCGCGTCGGTGAGAACGCCGCCGAGGATGAGCCCGAAGGCGCTGCCGCTGACCGCGATCGCGCTCCAGACCCCGAGTGCCCGCGTGCGCTCGCGGCTGTTGGGGAAGGTGGTGGTGAGGATGGAGAGCGCCGCGGGGGAGACCAGGGCGGCGCCGAGCCCCTGCAGGGCGCGGCCGCCGATCAGCATGGCGGAGGATGACGCCAGGCCGTTGAACATCGAGGCGAGAGAGAAGAGGATCACCCCGGCGACGAAGAGCCGCTTGCGCCCGATCAGATCGCCCGCCCGGCCCCCGAGCAGCAGGAAGCCGCCGAAGACGAGCGTGTAGGCGTTGATCACCCATTGGAGGTTGGCCTCGGAGAAGTGAAGACCGCGTTGGATCGAGGGCAGCGCGACGTTGACGATGGTGGCGTCGAGGACGACCATGAACTGCGCGAAGCAGACGACGACGAGAACGATCCAGCGGTTGGCGGGCGAGCGCTCGGCGGGCGCTGCGGGCTGCTGCTCGGGCGTGAAGACGGCCATCGGGGCTCCTTCGAGGCGGCGGTGTCCGGGGCGGACCAGCTGGTCCGGTTGGGTAGCCTAGCACGGATCGGACCAGGTGGTCCGCTTGGACCATATGGTCCGGTTTTGACGGCCGCGGAGCGGCCGCGAGGGTCGCGTGGTGGCGCGGACCGGTCGGGTCGCCCTCCTGGCGCCCGCTGGCCGGAAGCTAGGGTTGGCCGGCGAGCCGTTCGCGGGCGTCGGCCTGCAACCAGGCCAGGCGCGCCATCCCGGCGGAGACGGTCAGCACGGCGGGCCACGGTCCGAGTGCGAGCGCCAGCGGGTGGGATAGCGCGAAGGCGCCGAGTCCGGCCGTGCCGAGCAGCGCGGCGGTCCGCGCGCCCTGGCGGCGCCTCCATGCCGCGATGCACCAGAGCCCGCCGGCGGCCATCACGGCGCCTCCGAGGGGGCGCGATCCGCTTGCTGCGACGGTCGCGTAGCCTGCGATCAGCGAGGCGGCGGCGACGGGTGCTGTGGGGATGCGGGGCATCCGGGCCCGCCTCAGCCGTGTGGCTCGCGGAGCGTGCCGGTGGTTGGGTCGAAGATCAGCCCGCGGATCGCATCGCGGTGGGTGAGCTCGGGGCTGGCACGCAGCTTGGCCAGACCCCGCGCCAGGGCGTCTTGCACATCGTCGAACGCGCCGAGCCGCCAGGACGGCGCGGCTCCGTCCCTCGCGAGCAGCGCGGTGAAGGCGTCCTCGGATGCGCCGCACATCCCGCACCGCTCGTGCATGATCAGGAGGATCTCCTCGGTGCCGAGGAGTCGTTGGGAGGCGGCGAGCGACCGGATCGCATCCTCGGTGGCAAGCCCGCCCGCGTTGCGGATGATGTGCGCCTCGCCCACGCTGAGGTCCAGCATCGCAAGCGGGTCGATCCGCGTGTCCATGCAGGTGAGGACCGCCACCTTGCGCTGGGGCGCCGAGTCCAGCGAGGGGACTGCGAGTGCGGACGCACGCTCTGCGGCGGCGGCGAGGATCTGGTCGGCGACGCTCACCGCGGGCACGCTACCAGGCGTCCACGAAGCGGTGGCGCGGCGGCCGGGGGTCAGGGTTGAGGCTGGCGGCCGCGAGCGTGCGGGAGATGAGCGAGCGGGTCTCGGCCGGATCGATCACGTCGTCGAGCTCGAAGAGGGTGGCGGCGTTGAGCGCCTTGGCGTTCCGCTGCGCAGCCGCCGTGAGGTCGCGGACACGCTGCTCGCGCTCGTCGTGATCGGGGATCGCCTCGAGCTCTCTGCGCAGAGCGAGCCGGACGGCGCCCTCCAGCCCCATCGGCCCGACGTGTGCCGACGGCCACGCCAGGGTCAGGAGGGGCTCGTGCAGGCTGCCGCCCGTCATCGCCTGTGCGCCGAGGCCGTAGCCGCGGCGGAGGATCACGGCGATGAGCGGCGTGGAGAGCGCCGCGCCGGCCAGCAGCAGCCGCGAGGTGTGGCGGACAAGGCCGGTCGCCTCGGCCTTCGGTCCGACCATCATCCCGGGAGTGTCGACGAGGGAGAGGACGGGGAGGGAGAACGCGTCGCAGAGCTGCAGGAAGCGGGCCGCCTTGTCGCCGGCGTCGCTTGTGATCGCGCCCGCCATGTGCATCGTGTTGTTGGCGATGATCCCGAGGGGACGGCCGTCGATGCGGGCCAGCGCGGTGGTCATCTCCGGCGCGAAGCGCTCGCGCAGGAAGGTGACGGTGTCCGGGTCGCAGAGGGTTTGGATGATCGGCTCGATCCGGTAGGCGCGCCGCTCCCGCTCCGGGACCATCGTGCGCAGCGGCGCCTGGTCGGCGGCGGGACCGGGAGGCGTGCTGCCCTGGAAGTAGGAGATGAGGCGCTTCGTCGCGGCGACGGCGTCGGCCTCGTCCTGCGCGATGAGGTCGATCACCCCGTTGGGAGCCTGCACGTCGATCGGCCCCACCTCGTCCGGGTGCACCTCTCCGAGCCCGCCCCCCGCGATCATCGCGGGCCCACCCATCCCGATCGAGGAGTCCGTGGTGGCGACGATCAGATCCGAGCAGCCGGCGATCACGGCGTTGCCGGCGAAGCAGCGTCCCTTCACGATCGCGATGCGGGGGACGAGTCCGGAGAGTCCGGCCCACAGCGCGAAGGCCGGCACGTCGAGGGCGGAGACGACGGGGAAGTCGCTGTCCCCGGGGCGCCCTCCCCCGCCCTCGGCGAAGAAGACGGTGGGAAGCCGCATCCGTTCGATGAGCGAGAAGAGCCGGTCCTTCTTGCGATGCCCGAGCGCCCCCTGGGTGCCGGCGAGGACGGTGTAGTCGTAGGAGAGCACGGCGCACGCGGCGCGCTGCCCGAACAGCTCGCCGTTGATGGTGGCGGTGCCGGCGATCAGCCCGTCGGCGGGAGTGCGCTCGATCAGCTCCTGCAGGTCACGCCGCTGGCGTTGGGCGGCGATCGCGAAGCGCCCGTACTCGACGAACGAGCCGGGGTCGACGAGGTCTGCGATGTTCTCCCGAGCCGTGCGTCCGCCCGCGGCATGCCGCTTGGTGACGGCGTCAGGCCGCGCCTCGTCCTCGGTGAGGGCCCGTCGCCGCAGCACCTCCGCCAGGTCCGCGCGCTCCCCGCCGCTCGCGTGCTTGGGGGACATCTGCCGGATCCTCCCAGAACCGCCGACGATCCATCGCCAAGCGATCCCCCGGCGCAGCCCCGGCCGCCAGTCAGCCCCGGTCGCCAGCCGCTAGCATCGATTCCGCTGGGCTCGGCTCAGCGCTGCGGCGAGATAGCTCAGTTGGTAGAGCACACGACTGAAAATCGTGGTGTCCCCAGTTCGAGTCTGGGTCTCGCCATCGGCCGGATTCCGCTCAACCGTGCGGTTTATGAGGGCTCGGAGAGGCCCCCCCGGAGGCCGTCCTGAAGGGCCGTTTTTCGCTTCACGTCCCGTTCACGTCGTCTTGCAGAGGGTGGTTGAGGGTTCATGGGGGGCTGCGATGCGTGCTGGACGCTCGTCGGCCTCACGATCGTGCACGGCGTGAGTGCCTCGACTGGATGCTCACCTCAATCGAGGTCACCTCGCGCGGGTGCTTGGGATCTTCACCGACTCTCACAACGGGCACCGGCCGCACAGCGCATCCAATCGTTTCGACGCACGAGATGCTGTCTGCCTGGATTGCCGGTACACGCGCCGGCCTCATCGAACCGTCCGCGTCGGCTACGCTCAGCCGGAGTGTCCCTTGCGGCGCTGGTACTGCCGCCGCATCTTCTCGCGGCTGCCGCAGGTGGACATCGAGCACCAGCGGCGGCGTCCGCTGAGGTTGAGAAACAGCCACCCGCAGCCCCGGCCCGGGCAGCGGTCGACGCGCCCTAGACGGCTGGGGTCGTCAAGCAGCGCGATCGCGTCGGTGGCGACCGCGAAGCGGATCCTCCGGGGATCCCGCCGGGGCCAGTCGAGCTGGTAGAGGCACTCGCCGGCCCGCAAGGAGGCGTGGCGCACCGCTTCGGCATAGTGGCTCATCAGGAGGTCGAGGTCCCTGCTGGCGGGTCTGCGGCCCCGGCTGATCGAGGAGAAGATGCGATGGACGGCGTCGCGCAGCGAGCGAGCGCGGCCGAGCTCAGCCGCGCTCGCTCGCTTGGCGTCC
>DAHVAB010000151.1:311-6462 GCA_027314825.1 Solirubrobacterales bacterium | reverse complement strand
GGTTCCGCGCTCGACGCCGCTGGCGATGTCAGCGTAGCCGGTGATGTGGTAGGAAATGCTCGACGGGGCTGCGCCCCTCAGGGCTGCGCGAATCCGTGGAACGGCGTCCTTGCCGACGCGTTCGAAAGGCTGCCTGACCCCGAGCAGGAGGATCGCCGTGGAGCCATCCGGTCGCAGCGCCGCGGGCCCGGAGTGCCACGGAGAGGCCACGGAGACGTGCGGAACCCGCTCGAGCGCGTCGACGATGCGCGGTCCGCTCGCTTGCAGCTGTGCCGGAGGGCCGTCGAGTTCGGCGACGAGCGCGGATTCCTCGCCGAACTGCCGCGTCATCACTTGCTGCTCGCGCGCCGAGGAGCTTCCGGGCACGATCGGGTTCGTCAGGTGCAGTTGCTGTTCGATGCGGAGGCCCGCAAGCCCGAGCGCGACGACGAGCGCGAGCCAGATGCCGAGGACAAGGCGCGGGCGGCGGACGGCGACGTCGACGATCGCGCTCACGGGTCTGCGACCTCGCAAGCTTCACCAGGCTGCTCGCGCTGCGGCTCGGACTCCGCGCCGAAGTCGCGCATGCGCTTGAGCTCGCCAGCCATCAGCCAGCGTGCGACCGGTGCAGCGATATGGCGCGGAGCGGTGCGGTAGGGGGCGTAGAAGGCGCGCGCCAGCAGCGAGCCGGGCACGACGCTCGTGGCGCCCCGCTCGGCTGCCAGTAGCCCGTCCTCGGCAACCTGCGCCGCGCTGCACCAGAAGATGCGTGGGATCCGGTGCACGACGAGCGGCTGACCGACCTCGAAGAACTCCGTCGGCACGGGCCCGGGGCAGACCGCCGTGACGCTCACGCCCGTGCCGCGCAGCTCCTCGGCCAGCGCCTCGCTGTGAGCCAGCACGAAGGCCTTGCTCGCGGAGTACGTGCCGTTGCCCGGCAGCGGCTGGAAGCCAGCCGTCGAAGCCACGTTGATGACGGTTCCGCTGCCACGCTTTACCATCGCGGGCACGAAGCGCGCATCGAGGTCGACGACGGCCTCGACGAGCAGGCGAACCTGCTCGAGCTCGCGCTGGCGCGTACTCACAACGAAGGGCTCATAGATGCCGAAGCCGGCGCAGTTGACGAGCAGCTGCGCGGGCCGTCCACGGTCGAGCACCTCGGCGTCCAGGCGTTCGCGCTGCGCGGCGTCGCCGAGATCGGCAGAGATCCAATCCACGTGCACGCCATGCGCGCCAGAGAACTCCTCGGCCAGCGCCCGCAGCCGCTCGCTGCGACGCGCGACGAGCGTCAGCGAGTGCCCGCGACGCGCAAGCGCGCGCGCGAACTCCGTGCCGATCCCCGAGGAGGCGCCGGTGACGAGCGCCGTGAACTCCGCTGAAGGACTCGGTAAGCGCGTGGAGCGTCGCTTGACGGTGAGCATCATGCCGCAGCCTCCCGCTCCGCACGCGCCGATCCGGGCTCGCGCGTAGCGCTCTGCTCCATCGCGACCGCGAGACACACGACGACGTTGTGACCGCCAAAGCCGAAGGCGTTGGACAGCGCGATCACGGGCTTCCCGTTGTGTGGGAGCGTCCGCGCAACTGGCACGTAGTCGAGATCCATGCCCTCCTCCTGCTGCTCGTAGCCGACGGTCGGCCCGGCGATGCCGCGGCGTAGCGCGCCAACTGTTGCGACGGCCTCGACGAGGCCCGCTGCGCCGAGCAGGTGCCCGATGACAGACTTCGTCGAGGAGACGGGCACACGCGCTGCGTACTCGCCGAAAACGCGCTTGATCGCAATCGTCTCCGAGCGGTCGTTGAGTTCCGTCGCTGTGCCGTGTGCATTGATGTAGTCGACGTCTTCCGGCATCAAGCTTGCGTCCTCGAGTGCGATCTCGATGGCGCGCGCGGCGCCGCGCGCCTCGGGGTCCGGGGCGGTGATGTGGTGGGCGTCCGTCGTCGTTCCATAGCCGAGAATCTCGGCGATCACGTGGGCGCCGCGGGCCTGTGCGTGGGAGGCGCTCTCGAGCACGACCGCGCCAGCACCCTCGCCCATCACAAAGCCGTCGCGGCGCGCATCGAAGGGGAGCGAGCGGCCCGTCGGAGAGAGCGCCTCCATCGCACGGAAGCAGCCGAGCCCCAGCGGCGTCAAGGCAGCCTCCGAGGCGCCGGCGAGGACAGCGTCGGCTTCGCCGCACTGGATCATGCGCACCGCCATGCCGAGCGCATGCCCTCCGGTTGCGCAGGCCGAGCCGACGGAGAAGCTCGGGCCGCGCAGCCCGTAACGCAGCGCGAGGTAGCCGGCGGCAGAGTTGCTCATCATCATCGGCACCGTCATCGGCGACATCGTCTTGTGGTCAGGCGCGATGACGTTGGAGATCTGCGTTTCGAGCGTTGACATGCCGCCGACGCCGGTGCCAACGATGCAAGCGACGCGCTCGGCGTCGTAGGGGATGCTCCCCTTGCCCCATCCGGCCTCCGCGAGCGCCTCGTCGGCCGCGCCAACCGCGAGGTGGGTGAAGCGATCTGCGCGGCGCATTTCCTTGCGCCCGAGGACGCTGTGAGGATCGAAGCTCAGGCACTCCGAACGTGAATCCTTGATGCCGCTTTCGCCGGCGATCCACCGCTCGACCAGCGTGTCGGAGCCGACTCCAAGCGATGTGACGGCACCGGTTCCGGTGATGACAACCTGCCCACTCATGACTACTCGCATCTCCAACGCCGCCTTCTCGGTTGATGGCTCGTTATGAGCAGTCATCGTGCGCCCAGACCTTGCTCTGACGCAACTTTCTGCAGTGGCAACGGACCGTCGATCCAGCCGTCGGATGCGAACTCGCGGCCCCTCGTCCAACCCTCATCGTTGGCCAGGCAGCCCACGATCTCGCTCGCCTGGTCTGCGTGCTCGACTTGCCGGATGCCGTTGATCGCCGCCGCGGGGATCCGCGTGACCTGCGTCGAAGGCTGCTCTATGACGAGTCTCTGGGGCATGTCTTTTCTGATCCGCTTGCAGTGGCCTGTCAACTGCCCAACAAGGAGTTCTAGATCGCTACCCGTAGCATATCACTACTCGTAGCGAATCGCTACCGATAGCGATTCGCTACCCGTATCGAACCGATATCATGGCGGCATGGCTGTCAAGAGCACCAACCTTCAAGAGCAGTTCTTCGAGGACTCCGTCGCGGCAGCCAGCGAGCTGCTCGCCGACCGCTGGACCTTCCTGATCCTGCGGGAGGCGTTCTTCGGCACGCAGCGCTTCAACGACTTCGCGAAGAACCTGGGGCTCTCGCGCAACATCCTGACCAGCCGCTTGAAGGACCTCGTGGCGAAGGGGATCTTCGAAATGTGCCCCTACGGTCCCGGGGGGACGCGCCACGAATATCGCCTCGCGCAGCCGGGACTAGACATCTTCCCGATCGTCGTCGCGCTCATGCAGTGGGGCGACAAGTACCTCGCGACCCCGCTCGGGCGATCGATCATCCTTAAGCACATACGCTGTGGCAACGACGCCAACCCGCATCTCGTCTGCGGCAGCTGCGGCGAGCCGCTCGATCTCACCGAAGTCCTGCCGACTCCCGGACCGGGCGCGAACGAGTGGGTTCGTAGCCGCCTCTCGATGCTCGCTCAGCACGCCTCCGACCAAGCCGCCAAGAAGTGACGGCACGCTCGTGGCGACCAGCTCGCGTGGCTGGGATGCGTCGCCTCAGCGCCTTGCAGACACGCCTTTCTCGCCGTCGAGCACGGCGCTGGCGTTGCGGATCAGCCGACGCCGGCCCTGACCCGCGACCAGACTCAGCGTAAGGCGTGTCTCGGAGAGCTCCTCGATGACGCCGCTTAGCTCGATCTCCTCGCCGGGGAATCCGAGCGCGCGGAACTCGACAGCGAGCCTTCGCAGCTGACGGCCCGCACCGGCGTGAGACGCACAGCGTGCGACTTGCGCCATCGTGTAGAGCCCGTGCAGGATCGGCGCAGGCAGGCCCGCGGCGCGCGCCGCGCCCGGGTCGAGGTGGATCGGGTTGCGATCGCCCGAGGCCTCCGCGTAGCGCTGCGGCACGTCTGCGTCGGGCACGAGTCGAAGCGGCGGGATCGCCTCGCCGGACCTCACAGTCCTCCCTCGGGCACGAGGATCGTCCAGCGCCCTCGCGAGACGAGACGGCGGCGCTCATTGCGCGAGATCGAGCAGAAGCGCAGCGAGCGATACGCTCCGTCAACGCTGCTCCCATCAAGCCGCGCGCGCGTGGCGATGCGATCGCCGACGAGCACAGGCGCATACCATTCGAACTCCTGCGCGCCGTGGATCAGTGGTCCCGACCCGTCAACTGCCGCCACGACGGTCTGCCAGATCGCGGGCGCAGCGTAGACGGCCGCGAACATTGGTGGCGCGGGCAAGCCACTGCTGGACGCGCTCGCCTCCTCGCCAATCGCCGCGGCGTAAGCGGCGATCAGCTCGGCTGTGACGTGGACCTCCTCTTCCCGCGACCACGGTCCAGGGGTGCTCATCCTCCTACGCCCTCCACGCGCTGCGGTGCCTCGCCGACCGCCAGCCGGTCGCTTGCCTGTTCCTCGGCCGGTGCAACAGCAGCTGCGTGCTCGCTTGGGTCAATCGCCGCGACGGCTTCCTCGGCGGCCGCGAAGCATGTCTCGATCGAGCAGCCGCGCAAGTAGTCGCCGGTGAGCGTCAGGCCCGGAAGCTCTGGCGCGGCCGCGTCGAGCGCCTGCAGGAAGCTGGCCTGGTCTGGATGGTAGGCGCACAGCCCCGGAGAGAAGCGACGCGCGAGGAGCGCGCGACAGCGATTTCCGGCGACGCTAGCGTAGGAGGCAAGCTTGCTCTCGGCGATGCTCGCGAGCCGCTCCGGGTCCGGCTCGACGAGCGAGCGCGCCTTGTGCCCACTGAAGGTGTAGCGCACGACGTTCAAGTCGTTGCGCCCGTAGGCGCCGGCGTTGCTGAGCGACTCCCCCGCACCGAATACAATCGCGCGGACGCGCGCGTCGAAGACGGGCCGCTCGTATTCAGCGAGCAGCACGGTCACAGGGAAGTAGCGGACCTCCTCGAGCAGCGCAGCCAGCTGCGGCGCTAGACACTCGAGCAGTCGCGCCGCGGCATGTGCATGCGTCGCGAGGATGACGCCGTCGAAGCGCTCGCAAACGCTCTCGCCCGCCGCCGTCGTGAGCTGCAGGCCGCAGACGCGGCCACTCTCGAACAGCAGCCCGCGCACCTCGGTCTGCAGGCGCACGCGCGAGTGGGCTGCGGCGGCGGTGAGAATCTCGTGCATCCCGCCGCAGAGCTGGTCGTAGCTGTCGAGGATCATGCCGACGTAGGGCAGGATGTTCGCCATCGGCACCTCGTCGGGCTCCGCTGCGCTGACACGCACCGTCAGCGAGCGCAGCAGCAACTCCCGCAGGCGAGGGCCAAAAGCCTCCTGGACACTCTCGCCGTGGTAGCGCCGTGCCAGGCGCCGGCAGCGAGCCTCGTCTAGGTAGCGCGCGCTCGGGTTGCGGCGGACGGCCACCGCGAGCCGCCCGAGCCGCGCAAGGTCCCGTGCGGGGATGCCGCGCAGCTGCCCCAGAGCCCGGCTGCGGTGCCCGGAGTCGAAGGTCAGTATCTGCCCGTCGAGCACACGCGAGCTGTTGATCCCGAAGTGCTCGTAGGGGTGCTCGCCGAGGCTCTGCGTGAAGGCGCGAAAGCGTGTGTAGTCACGGCCGATGTTCTTGCCGCCGAGGGTCACGACGCGTTCGCCGAGCTGTTCGGAGCCAGCGCGGCCGCCAAGCGCACTGTCACGCTCGATGATGTGCGTCTTGGCACCGCGACGCTGCAGATACCAGGCGGCGGCCATGCCCGAGAGCCCGCCGCCGACGATCGCGTAGCGCCGCCCGAGGAGATCCCGCGCGGTGCTTGGCTCGATGTCCCGCATGGTCTCCGGCGCGGTGTGCTGTTCGGTGTGCCCGTGGAGCATCGGTGCCGCTCCCCTCACACGCCAACGTGACGCAGGCGCAGGTCAATGTAGCCGATGTCCTGCTCGGCCTGCTCGAAGTGCGCGCGCAGGTACTCGGCGGGCGCGGCGCTCGCGCCGGGGGCGGACTCGTCAGCGGGTGGCCGCTCCCGGGCAAGGACGCGGCAGGACGCGGGCGGCGAGAGCGCAGCGTACTGCGTGAAGTGCGCCTCGCACGCATCGAGCACGGTCGCGATCGGCGGCCA
>DAHVAB010000151.1:0-301 GCA_027314825.1 Solirubrobacterales bacterium | reverse complement strand
GACGTACAGCAGCGCGGCCTGACGCGCCGTCTCGAGCATCAGCATCCCGGGCACGTGGTCGAGCAGATGGTCAAAGAACGACGGGTGCGTCGTGTCGGCGATGAGCGTGCAGCGAAGCTCCCCCTCGGAGTGCACGGCGTCGCCAACGACGACGTTGCGCGGCGAGCGGCGTCCGACACGCGCGGGCTCGACGGGGACGGGCGCCGGCCGGCTCTCGACCTCCCCCTCGACGCGCACGCTGCGGACGCGCTCATAGAGGGCCTCGGGTATCAGCAGCGCCTCGCCGGTGAACTCGATGACC